>NZ_CEZFMW010000030.1:0-31011 GCF_982993085.1 Thalassobacter sp.
ACTGCCCACGATCAGATGAAATCTGTGCCCACCATCCCGCGAAACACGCACCACGCCATGGGTTCATCGCTGAGCGGACCATAGAAGACTTGATATAGCTCTAGTTCTGTTGCCGCATTCTCGGCTTCGACATTGAGCACATTCAACCAGACATCCCAATTGCCCACAGCATGATCGCCACTTCGGCTGTAACTGCTATGATCCATATTCATCAGGAAAAAGGGCACAAGGGTGTTCAGCAGCTGCGATGGATTGACCAACAGCTCAGAACCTCGTTTGGTAATTTTGAACTGACCTTTGTAGTGCCGCCCCAATTTAAGCTCGATCAGCAGAAAATGCAGCAATTCGAGTGGAGGAAAATCATATTCGTTGAGGACTTTGTTCACACTGAACAACTCGTCATAGCCCATATTTGGCCAGTCAAAATGCTCCGCTGCCCAATGCACAAACACCCGCTTAAACGCTTTGCTGGGCGTAAGCGGGATTGATCCGTGATCCTGTGTGTATTGCAGGGTCAGCAGCGCAGCCCGCAGCAAAGGTGAATGCACCAAAACAGGGCTGTCATTGGATAGTTCGGCAAACTCTATCATGCAGAATAATTGGCACGGCGTTGATGGCTGCGCCAGTTCTAATTCCGCGCAGTATTCCTCTGCCAGCATGATGGTGAGCACTCGAGTGGTTACATTTGTATCGGTTGGATCAGGCGAGTGCATTTGCAGGTCACTGTCCCAGTAATCCATCTTCCAAAAGAACGTGACCCCCTCAAGTTTGATCGCGCCAAAGTCGTGCTCCCCATATGGATCATTGTCGGGCGTGAACTCATCAAAGCCTTCCACCGCGATCATCAACTCAGCAACTGTAATGGGATCACAGGCCAACACGCCGCGTGTGAGCATTATACGGCAGTGGTCTTTGCCCTGCCGCGCACGATCATTCAGTACTGCTATAAGTGCCGTGTTTGCGTCAGACATTGGCAACCGCTTTAGCCGCCCCCGGCTTCAATCGCGGTTGCCGCTCTGCCACCTTGGTTATAGCCGAGTCCAGCTCTCCCGCAGCGGCTGCATTGAGTAGAGCATCCAGAACAGCGGCCACGTCTTCGAGTGTTTTAACCAGCACCGCATTATTGGCGCCATCCGCTGCGATCACACGTGCCCCGTATCGGCACTGCACATACCAACCGCCATCTTGCTCAAAGAACCATGGGCGTATCCTGCGGTGGGTTTTGACAAGCACTCGCTCCTCTATGTCATTGGTCATCCACTTGTGCCGCTCAACGCGGTGATCTTCTTTCTTAAGTGCAGCGGCATGCACCAGCTTTTGCTCTTTGAGCCCCGCAATGAGTTTATCGCGCCGTGCTATAATGGGATCGCGCTTCATACTGCGATCAACTGTCTTGAATGTAAGCTTTGAGAGATGTGTCATCTGCGCTTCTTGCTGTTTGGTTACAGCTAAAGCGTATGTTCACCTGAATGCATGGACTACCGGAAAGATATCCAAATAATTGATTTTATGTAATAGTATTTGACTGCAGGCGATTGCGTATATGTGTGCAGTCTCAATGCTGTCTAATTGCATATGGTTGACTAGAGTATGCACACCGAACCCACGCCCACAAAAAAAGCGTCTAACGGTTTGCTCCGCTGACGCTGTGTTAAGCTGTTATCTCTATGTCTGTTTGATCATCTTCATTTGAGCGTTTGTTAATGTTCTGTGTTTGAACATCTTTGCTTTGTGAAGTTTGTTTGAACAATTACTCGTGAACAAGGATGTGCCAAGACCTGTGTCATTGGCATCTGTGCTGTTCAAACTGCTCAAGTGCTTGCTGCGCGAAGGGGCTTAGCCACGCTCCATCATCTGCAAATCACCGCTTGCCTCATATGCTGCCTGTTGTGTGTTCAATGCCTGTCGTGCCTGCTTTAGCCAGAGTGGGCTGGCTGCCCTTTGAATGCGATGTACCTGCTGCTCGTGTGTAAACTGTATAAAAGTATCGGACGAAGTTTGGTCCCAACACAGTTCATCTAAAATTGTATCACTGCCCATGCGCCAATACTCGTGCGTGACATAGCTCGCTACCGCTGCACGGTCTTGCGCTGGCATGATCCAGTTCTTTGTGAGTGGCGCTGTTTGTGCATGGTGCTGCGCCCACACAGCGTTGAGTAAGCAGCACATGTGTTCTGTGTCATGCAGCTGACTGGGCAGAATAAAGTGGACGTGGAAATTCTCGCAATCACTGCCTTCATGCGCAAAACACCATCGTGGCACACGTATGTTCTGACGCTCAGCAGCTTTGCCGAACATCACGCGGTCTATCTTATTCCAGTAGCTGCGTAAGAGCTTGTTGGCGATCTCACGCCCAATGGTCCTGCCGTTCACAAACTTAAGCGTGCCAAACACGTTCCAGTCTTGCGCCAGAAGGTATGTGTTTAGTTCGCGTCGTTCCTGTTTGCGCTGCTCAAATCCCATTATGGTTCTCTTCGTGTATTTATCTACGAGGCGACAAAAGCTGGCAGAAACAGGGAGAACACTTGGTTCACATAGCTATGGTAGGGTTGAGTCCACACAGAAAGAACAAACACTGTTTTACCGTCTATGTTGCAGACACAGTGTTGGTAGAGTTTTGGGCAAACACAGTTGGGAGCACAAAAAACCGCCAGCACAAATGCTGACGGCGATGTTGCTAAAGTAATGAGCCTAGGCGTCAAAATCTCTGTCACGCTCTGGGTCTGCGAGGCCTGCAAGTTCACAAAGGTATTTGCGTTGTTGATCAGGCTCCAAACGCGACCATTGCCAGCGAAACGCAGAATATTCTTGGTCCGACATTTGCGCTAATGCAGTACTTTCGATGGCCTGTTTCAATTCTGCTTCAGCAAGTTCATGCAGCATGGGAAATGGACTAAAGCCTTCGTACCAATCTTGCAGCTGATCGATCTGTTCTTGCCGTTCCAGCGCTTTCATAACACGTTCAGTTACAAGTTGATCAACGTTAAACAGGCGTAACATGGTATCTGTATACATGGTTTTCTCCTTATGATTTGAATGTGGGATGGTGCCGCTGCGTTAAGGCAGCGACACTTTTGCTCAGCAGCGTTGAGACAACCTAAGAACAAGGCGCATTTGGTGCTCTGGCTTAAGGCTTTGCCAAACTGCTTTGAAACGGTCGGACTTCGCTTCAGATAGATATTCGTCAGACTTGTGGACGATCAGCTCTGATAAAACTTCCTGTGGCGGCGCTATGCTGCTTACGTCTAGATCAAAGACTGAAGCGCAGTCTTCTAACATCTCCCAACAGTAGAATTGCCTCAACACATGCAAGACTTCGTCGTCCATCAATTGCTGAATGTAACCAATTTCAATTTCTAATGTGTCCATTACTGCTCTCCTGCATTGCTAATGATTTGCGGCGAGGATTGCACAGGTGCTGATTGCCGTGTTGTGAGCTGCGTCATCATGCGCTTAAGACGTAGCACGTAGTCCTCCATCCAATCGTCAAGTGTGCGGCCACTGCCATCAAAACCTTGCAACAACCCCGCAGCTTGCGTTGGTGTAACTGGAATGCCTTCACGGCCCAGCACCGCAACCACACGCGGCACCCATTGCTGAACACTTGGATATTCCACAAACAGCGGCCGAAACCGATCTTTGAGCGGCCCATCAACCAACTGCAGATTGTTGGTCGTCGCGATCACCATGCCCATTTCATATTGATCAAGAAATGCTCGCAGCTTGTGCTGCATAGGCAGTGTAAATTGATCAATCTCGTCAAATACTGAACAACCAGTGTTTGCGCCTAAAGAAAGCTGCCAATTCCATTGCATCATTACAGGCTCGAAAGTGTCATGAGTTGCTTGGTAAGCCTTGGCATTCCAAATATCGTTCAATCCAGTTTGACCCAAGATTGCCATGCGCGCGTTGAGGACAAGCTGTGCAGATACTGACTTACCCGTACCTTTGGGCCCGTGCAGCAAGAGGTGTTTGTCGCGCTGATTATGTGCGTAGTCATTCAGTGTTTGCTCAACACTTGGATCGGCATAAACCACATCTGCAAGCGTGTGAGGGCGATGTTTTTTATCGAACTTCATCGTCGTTCCTTTCATAATTTGGGAGGGATGCGCAGGCAGCGCAATTGCTGCCTGCTTGCTGTCAGTGGTTAAGCGGGAGCCATTTCTGAGATGCTTGCAGAGACATGCGCTTGCGGCTGAAAGCCTGTGTTAAGCAGCTCTTGCGTCAGACGTTCAGCATTCTCAGCCCGCTGTTCCGCGTCATGCTTTGCAACATTCTGCTCTGCAGTCTGTGCAGCACGATCTTTGAGTGCCTTGCCTGCAATTGTGAGCACAGTATTTACGGCTGTGGCGTTGTTTGTGCCGAACACAATTGATCCTGTGCCGTCCTCGTTCTTGCGCACAAGTGCCAAGCTGTATCGGGCCCCATCTACAGGCTGCAGGCTATCAGACATGATCACGTCACTGATCGCGGTCTCGCCTACGAGTGCTGCGTCAGCATAGTCACGAGCCCGTTTGGCTTTCTGGGCATCTGTCTCGCCCTCCGCATTTTGGCGTCGAAGTTCATCAATACCGTGATTGTCTACGATGAATTGAGGCAGCTGTTCGCCCGTTATGCCTGCGTCCGTAGCGATCGTAAGCACTCGGGCATATGTATAAGCACGATTGGCAATTTTTGTTTCTCGGCCTTTGCCCACGAATACGAGACGTACAATCTTCAGCGCCAAGCTTGTGCTGCTGTTGTGCTGAATGCTGTATGTATCCAAGAGGTCTGTAACCGCCTTGCTTAGTCCAACGTTGCTATGAATTTTGAGGAACAGCTCCAGCGTGTTGCCCAGCAATGTGTAGAGTTCGGCATTACTTGCAGCGTAAGTGCCTTCTTCCCATTTTTGACGCTGAGCGATCAGCTCGTCGACGATGTTGCTGAGTTTGAACTTGTTTTGAGTAGCATTGGTCATGTGAATATCTCCTGTGTTGACCGCGACTGGCATGATTGCCGTGTCGATGATTTAGTTTTACCACCACTCAACTCATTGCGATATTTACTAAACACAATTGACAGTTAGCGGATAATGTTATTCCAATTTAAGCATGCAAGATGAACGCAAACACTATGACAGCCCCCGCTCCACAGATTTCCGCAAGGATGGCGTATGGGCTGCAAACCTCGGCTTTTATCTTTTGTGGATGGAATACTTGGCGATCAGCCCAAGTTACGAGCTGGCGCGGCGGTTTCGTGCGGACGATTTGAGTGAAGAAGAGCTGCACACACTGCCTACTGACTTTGAGGACGTGCTGGCAGTTTATGACGACTTAGGAGACGTACAGCGCGTTCGCTTCTTGGACTGGTGGAGCGAGCGAGCATTATCTGTGTTTGGGTACAAAGGCTCCAAGCCGCGTGTGCGCAAAATTGATACTCTGCGCAGTGACAGACACCGTAAAGCTGCATCCCGCATACAAGAGTTCATTGAAGACGATTGGACAGAGCAAGGTCAGCCCAATTCTATGGTGGTCAATATCCCGCTAGGACTAAGCAAGGCACAGATCACACGGCAGTTGGGCAAACTTATAGATAAATCCCAGCAAGAACGGCGCATCTTGCCTGAACCAGTTGCCAAATATCCTTTGCTGGGCACACGGCAGCGCAAAGACACGCTGTTTAGGTATCTGTATGTGGTGTGGGTCCGCAGTGCCATGCCGCGTCAAGCCCTGTGGCGTGTTGGAGCACGGGCAAAGGTCAGCGATACCTACAGCCGAGAGCTGGACCCCAAAGTGCGGATACCACGTGGTGAACTGACATATGATCGCTCAGTTTTATCCGCCTTAACAAGCCGTGCTTGGAGCAGAGGTATTGCCCTCGCAGAGAATGCTGCACGGGGACGCTTTCCAAGTTATGACAAAGTAGAGCATGGGCTGGAGCCAAACTTACATGACAGCTGGACGCTGATCTCAAGTCGTCGCCGCTGGAAGAAAAAGCTTGGGCGCAGCGAGCGCTAGCAGCTAGATTGCGACGCAGTACGCAAACAGTGTGTTGGAACCACTGTGTTGCAGGTTTGTGGTTGCAACATAGTGGTTGTCCCACAGCTCCCTAAGAAATTCCCCCAACACAGTCTTGCACCAAAGTATCGCAAGAAGTTGCTGCAACACAGCTTTTGGCTTGTGTGTGGTATTGCAATATCCGCCCTCGTGTTTGCTCCAACACCACTGTGTTTTGATAAATACTTGCGAGACCAAAGCACTGGGAGAATTAAATGAGCATTAGACTATTAGAACACATGCGGGACGAATTGATCCAAACAGGCATCGTGCAGAACACACCAGAGTTTTGTCGCAGCTGGCTGGGACGCAGTGAGGGTTATATCCGAGTGCTGCGCTATCACAACACAGAGCCAAGCGTTGAAACACTGAGCATTTGTTCAAACAAACTTGGGTATTACGGGGCAAGACTGGCAGACAGTGAGCAGCAACAACATCAAATCTGGGCTAACCGCTTATCAGACCTGAAGACGCTGTGTGACAGTGCAATTGCAAGGCAGGCGGAGGCCGTGTGGCGTGCGCCAGAGCGGATGGCAGTATGAGCATTCGTCCGCAATGGGTTCTGCAGCCCCAAAAATCTGCGCTGCGGTATTTTTGCGGGAAGTACTTACAGATGTTCGGTGGTGATTTTGCATCACCCCGTTTTGCAGAAGTGGGTGTTGCGTATGGATGATCGTGACGAACTCCGCCGACTGATAGATGTGATTGAGAAGGCATCCAACAGCGTCCAGATAGATCAAGCCATTGAAGACATTAAAACTTTTTCAAATACTGCCAGCTTCTTAGCTAACAAGTTAGATACACGGCTCAAGGGTGGCGAGGTACAGACAAAGAGCAAACCAAAGTCGCGTATGGGCAAAGCCATTGCACCACCACCCATTCCCAAGCCCAATGTGCAGCCGCCACAGGCTACTGCAGACTCTACGGCGAGTGGCATGCCTCCCTCTGCATCCAGTGCAACATCTCAGGCAGACTACGACAGGCTCAAGCCACAGGGCAGCCAAGGTCCAATTTCATCATCGTAAACAGCTGGCGTCACACACTGCTTACACGCGCTGTGTTGGTGCCAACCTGTAGGTGCTTGCGGCTCGTGTAGCTATCAGCGTGGGTTGGGGCTGTACGCCGTGTTTTATGTCAGAAGCATACGATTTTCTGGAACATGATACCTGTAGATTTCTATTGCTCAAAAGGCTGGCAGGCATAGCTCAAATGGCCTAATCTCAACTAGTTGGAGGTGCTTACATGAGCGAAATTTCAAGAGAAAATTTTGAAGCAAGACTCGCCAACGCCCCTCTAGCGGCACGCGGGTTCTTTGAAAGTGTGATTGAACACTTCGATAGGCGCAACTCAGTTAAGGTGCATTTTACTGATACCAATGGTGGAGATCTGCGTTTGGCCATACCTGGGAAGGTCTTGGGGCAAAGACGCTTGAGCAACTTTGCAACCATGTACTGGCAAACCTCTAAGCACGTTGTATTCGCTCGTACGTTTCTTTCACCTGACGAGCTGGGCCTCTTTGGCGTCTTGGACAGCACTGAAACTGCGAGCAGCGAACCACTCAACAGTGAAGTTCGGATGGGTTCAGAGGCTTGGCGCTATGGTGCACTTACATTCATTCGCGCCCTTGAGGCCGCACATTTTGCTTTTCTGAGTAAACATGAAAATAATTGATAATTCGACTACAATACTTGGCGACTACAATACTGACTGGGCTATTTCGTTTAAAGAGGGCTCAGTGCGTCACATCTACTTAGTTGCTTAAACTAAGGGCAGCATGTCCTCCATGAAACTGCGGCCTGATGAGCAGATCAAAATCGAATGCGCTCGCAAGTTTTTCGCAGAGATCAGCCGCGACGACCTACCCAATAACGTGCGGTACGATGTGGTTTATAGCTATGCAAAGCTGATGAATGTGGTGGCGAGGCAGTGATGGAACTGAACCGCGACCTTAGTGGTTTTCTTGATCAGCCCTCATCATAGTTTCGAACGCCATAGTAGGACACTTTGTAATCATCCATGGCAAGGTGCGAACTGTCAGGCTCTATGTACGGAAACATGCGGCCCTTTGCTACGCACATTATTTTGACATCCCAGTCTGAATAGGCGTCACGGGCATCAAAGTTTTCACTGAAATTCTCTTCAAGATGGTCCGCGCATGTTATGCCAAAGTTCTCCTCTAACACGCACTCAGCTAGCGCAAATGCCAATTCCAATGGCTTCTCCGATTTGCACATTTCGATAAACTTCATGGCTGTAGGCTGGCTATCTCTATCGTATTCGTTTAGCCAACTTTGCTCTGCATCCGAAAGCCAATATTCGTCAAACTGGATTTCCTGCCAGTTTTTGGGCTGTTCCTCGTTCGCTTCGGGGTAAATCTCTCGTACGATTGATTGGCCATCAACCTTATTGATAAGGTAGTAGATGAACTCAGCGCTGGCTTTATCTATTTGCCAAGCAACAAACTCCAAAGGTGAAACGACGTTTTTTTGTTCGCTGTCCGATAAGCTGAAAAAAACCTCATCAGATTCAGGCACAAATATTTCTCCCAGAAAACTCGTACGGAATAAGTCCTGCCAATCTTCAAGTTCGTTCCCATTGGGATCATTTGTCGGTAGGGGACTGTCAAACAGCTCGGCTACTGTTGACACGTTCCAGAAGCGCCCGCCCTGGCGTTGGATTTCATTCATTGTATCTAAGTTCATGGCGGTGCTCCACTGTCGGGGAATTGGCTACATATGTTTTGCACCGTGATTTTAGCTTGGCCTGAGTGGAGGTAAAGAACAGTTTAGAGTTTAGTAAACATGCTTGCTTACTATTCTGTCTCGCACACTGTTGCTAACACAGTGTTCAACACAGCGTTTCCGCCCTGCCTTTAAAATTACAGCAAAAACACACTTATACGCACACTAAAAATATCACTGCACAAGCTATTGATTTCAAATGTATAATTTACACCAGATCCATTGAAAATCCTCGTGTCGGTGGTTCGAATCCGCCCCTGGGCACCATTTTACTTCAGTTAATATTTTGTTATGGCTCGGTTTTTTCTTAGGCGTTGCCGATTTCGACTAAGGATGCCCTGTCAGTATACGAAATCCTGTGACCTGAAGGGTTTTGTGACAGATTTCCCCGCCCGGATGCACGCTGGCTTAGGACGCATCACGGGGTTGCTGAGTGCAAGGCGATGAGGCTGTCTGATAGTCCCGATCGACACGAAGAGCGTTTGGTCACGTAACGTTACGTGCCACTAGGATCACCTGCTTGGGGAGCGTCGCATACTTAGGCGTCGTCTACTTTGGCGAGCAAGCGGGCAAATCTGAACGCGTAGATCAAGATAAAGAAACAGACAAAAAATCCGGCCATGTCACCGATCACGTACCCCAGCGCAATGAACAGATCCAATTCATTTTGATGCAGCAAAGTCATACCCGCACTGTTGAAGATCGATCCACACAGAGCCACGAGCCCGAAGTCTCGCCACTTTGGCAGTTGAGCACCCGAAAACCGTTCTGGAAGCGCAAATTTGACCAGTTGAAAGCCCACGTAGCAAGCTATGATATTGAATAAAGGTGACCAAGGATCGAGCGGAATTCCGGCTTGGGAGCTCAATATCTTCATGAGATATGCCGACGGTATGAGATAAAGCACACCACGCCATCCGAAAAAGTAAACGACCAAGACCCTGACGCCATGCGGTAGGAACAGTAGGCTTAACTCAGTGATCACGTTGCTAAACAACATCTGTTGGAGAGGCGCCACAAAGCCGAGCGTAAGCGAATACGCCGTGATGTAAAAAACGCTCACGATCACGAAGTTTTGCAAGTGCTCTTTTATGCTGAAGCCAACCGGGTTGAGCACTTACACTCCTTCGTCCACGAGGGTGTATAGGCCGCGTTTTTCGCCGCCTTTCGTTATTCGGCCCAAATTCTCAAGATTTTTCAAAGCTCGAAAAAGGGAGGGCCGTGAGTAGACCTCATTCAAAGGGTGCGCGAGGATTTCCTTCGTGCTCGCCAGCGGAGCGCCCTCTGTCAGGTCAACGATCGCACTCAGAACAGACTTTTCGATCACTCCGATATCCCGGATACCAACGTCTGCTTCCATATCGGCAAGCATCATTTGCAGTTTGGCGATATTTTGAAGAAGGTTGCTCATACGTGACGTGGTCTTTGGCTGCGGTTTTGCGATTTTCGTGATGTCGCCTAGCATGCGGATGCAAGCACTTGCAAAATATATTTTGAAGTATTGCTTTGAGGCTTAGTCTTGATCTGACCAATTCTGAAGACCGTCTGACACGTAGCATTAACCGGGCTATCCCTGCGGTAGCCCAGCACATTGTGTGTAAACTACAGCATCGGCAGTCAGGCCTTGCGCGGCTACTTAATCGAAAAAGACCGCGCTATGCAAAACGGTGATGCGTGCCACCAACGCACAATTAGCGCGAAAGTATCGCCCCGATCGCAACGCCCAAAAGAGCACCGCCCAGCGCATTGTTGCTATTGTTGTTATTCTGCTGACGCGATCCACCGCTAGAGGACTTGGCGACGGGGGCCGTATAGGGGGCATAGCGGCCTTCGGTTTGAGAAACCAAAAGCTCAAGATGCGCGAGGCTTAGGAACCCCGTGGATTGGAGACCATTGATCGCCTGCCAGCTTGCAATACCTTGCCGTGTTTTGCGCCCCCATAGGCCATCCACGGTGCCCACGTTATTGCCCGTCGCGTTCAAGCGCGCTTGGATATTGCCTTTTCCCGTACGGTCCAACCCCAGAGCGGCTTCGGTGCTAGCGTTCGTGATCTGGCTGCGAAGCGTGTTGGTGATCGGAAGCTGGAGGGGGCCAACTTCATTGATCGATGCGCTGCGCGTGTTGGCTGCCTGTCCAGACAATGGGGTTCGTGCTGAGGCGACTTGCGTGCCCCCCTGCTCGCTTTGCAGGCGACGGATCATGCGGCGCGCATTGTTGGCGTACAGTCCGCTCGGAAAGCTCTCAAGGTAAGCTTTGTAGTCTTCGACGTCCCCAGTTTCCCGCGCCAGTTCAAAGAGCATCTGTTGCTCTTGAAGCATCCCGCCAGATGGCTGCGCCGCCCCCGGTGAGGCCAGAGCCACCTGATCGGTTGAGGGCGCATTTTGGGGCACAACCCGGTTCACCTTGTTCAGAACAACCGGCCCCGTGAGTGACACATTGATCCAAGGGCGTTGTGCTCGACCCGTATTCTCATAGACGTCACCGGTAACGCGGCTAAAGACCTCTGCGATGTCAGTATTCTCCGCATCTAGGTGCCGAAGAAGCGCCGTTGTAAACGGGGAGTTCATGCCATCACCGTCCAGTGCAACCTGCCCCGGACTGGTGGCAAATGCGATTGCCATGCCCTTGCCGCTATCTTGCGCAGACATTTCGGCCAACCCGCTCGACACTGCGACTGACCGGGTCGCGCCCATGGACCGCGAAAGCGTTTGAGACAACGGATTGTCCCGGCAAGCATCAAGAAACACGAGGTTCACCGCGTTCGAGAGCGACATTTGGCGCGTAACGAAATCGACCGACACAGCCTCAAAATCCAGCGCGGTTTCATCCTCGAACACTGCATCCACTGGCACGAGATAGTTGGTGCCATTCACTGACATGCCGTGACCGGCATAAAAGAACAGGTTCACGTCGCTGTCGCGAGAGGCGCGCGCAAAATCGCGCAACAGACGCTCCATCCCGATCTTGTCCAAATCAAAACCGACATAGGTTTCAAAGCCCAGCGCTTCTAGCTTGTTGGCCATCGCGTCGGCGTCATTGACGGGATTGGCAAGTGGTGTGGAGTGCATGTAGGCCCCGTTACCCACCACAAGGGCCAAGCGACGCTCCGCTAGGGCGGCACCTGCGGTGAAGACAGTCGCGGCAGAGACTACAAAGGCTGTCATAAGTACAAAAAAACGCATGTCGGTACCCCTTACATCAGGACAAAGGTTGCACATTGATGATCTCAACCCGGCGGTTCAGCGGGTTGAGCAAATTGGTCGGATCCATGGGGCGGCTGACGCCATAGCCTGTCGGCACAAGCATCATGCGCGGCACCTCATAGAAGTTGACCAAATGGTCGATCACGGCCTGCGCGCGCCGCTCTGACAATTGTTGGTTATAGGTCGGATCGCCACGACCATCTGTGTGCCCCGCGACCTGAAAAGACATGTTGGCCATTTGCGTGTCCAACAGCGCCTTGGCCAAGGATCGCAGGGCCAGCATCCCGTCAGCCGTTAGCTTAACGGAGTCTAACTCAAAGTTGATGGTCATGCTGACTTTGGGCAGGTCAACCTCCATCGGGAGTTGGCCTTGAATATTGATCCCGCGTTTGACAGCCCCGTTCATGGACCGCACCACAGGCCCTGTGTTTTGGGGCAAAAGCTGCTGAATGATTTTTTGGCTGTCCAAAAACTCCTGCGCCTGCGCGGCAGGGGCTGCAAAAGCGACGCACGCCGCCGCAACTAGTCCGAGTGTCCTCATGGGTGCCTCCAAAACGGGATCGCCGTCGCGACCTCAGGGTACAACTGTAATGTGCAAAACCTCTGCCGAAATTTCGCGGGTACCGCGCCCGGAATGCTCTTGCTCCATCCCGCGGCGCAGTAGGTTGAGAAAGCCACTTTGGTCCAACGGCGTCCCATCAGAGCGAAGTGCGTATTGGCCCTGTGGGCCGATTTCCAAGGTATCGAGGCTGTCTATTGGACTGCGTGAAGCCACCACGATGATCGCCTCTGAGCCTGCTGGCGCGGACGCCGTGTAGGTTTGCCGCCCCTCCAGCCCGTCACCAAATCGAAGGACCGAATTGGGGCGATATTGCTCACGCAGAAGGCGAGTTTTGGGCGTCAGGTTCACCACACTGCCGTCGGCCTGAAGGTACACGACATAGACATAGGCAAAAAAGTCCGGTGTCTTGACCTCAAACGCGAGGCTCTCGGAAAACGCCACCCGAGTTTCATCGGACAAGAGCCGCAAATCGGGCCGGGCGTTTGACGTCATTGGCAATTCCAGCGCCTCAAGGGCGGCGCAGGCAGGGAATGGACGCTCCACTACAGTGGCGACAGTTTGCGCCCCATAAAGCGCGGCTAATTGCGCGTAATCCTCTGTCCCGCTGACATGCCCTTCTAGCCGCAATTGCCCGTTTGGTGCGACAACCCAGTGCAGTGTCGCACAGTCCAATCCCGCTTGATGTCGCGTGCGCGGACGCATTTCCTCGATGCATGTACTGATGACATCCGGCCGAGCAGGCAACGTTTCGACGATCAACTCTTGGAACGCATCTTTGCAAAAGCCGTTCGTCGTCAGAACCAATGGATGTCGTGCAATTTGCGCTGCCAAAGGGGATGGCCCATCCGCAAAATTGGGCGCGCTCCGGCTGGAGGATCGCAGCAGCGTTTCCTCTAACTCAGACAGGCGCCGCTCTGCGTCATAGATGTCATCGCGCAGAGCCGCGACAGCACCGAACCCTTGGTTCACCAAATCACCGATGGCCTGCACGGCCTCGCCCTGTTGTGCATCACCCGGACCCGACGCTAGAAACGCGGCGGCTGCGACAGCGACACAATGGGCCCGCCAGCGTCTCACTGGCACCACTCCTGCGCGGCCCGAACGCCAAGCGACATCCTTTGCACCGATTGCATCAAATCCCGCGCCCTATAGTAGCGCGCGTCTATGTCAAAGGGGCTGCCGTCGGCCTCAGCCGCAGTTTCATCAGGCCAACAACTTTCGAGGTGTAGGATTAGTACCGCCATATCAGCGCGCGATACGCGCCCCACCTCCGCGGCCGCGGAGGTCGCCATTTCAGTTAAAACAGGCGGGCAGTTCTCCTGTGTGAAGTTCACTTTGAGAAGTTCGAACGAGCTCAGGAACGTTTGCCCACGCGTAAGCGCGTCTGATGCTGTTTCAAAATAGGCATCTAGTTCTGCGCCAGATCGTTGATCGCTTAGGTTGTCAGCGAAACACAAAAGGTTGGCCCGCGTACGGGGCAAAGGACCGCCGCCCCCATCGTCGCGCATCGCAACAGTGACCGACGCCTCGCTTTCGCCAGTGATCTCTCGACCTGCTTTCAGAAAAGACAGTTGAAGGTCCGCGTCACTGATAATTTGATCAAGCGGCTCAAGGCTAATCGCGTCGATCATCTGCTCAACACCAGTGTCGGCCAAGCCCGGCGAGACACTCAAAAAGACCCCGGCCAAAACACCGCGTAAACCACCGACAAACCGTTGTGCAGCATGGGTCATTTGAAGCACTGCAAATCTACTATTGAAAGAACATGATACTCTAACGATAGTGTCGTTATTATCTTTCAGCAACATTCATATCAAAATTGAAAACATTTGTATTCAAATTGGCAATATTTTCGAGCGTGATTGTTATTAACAATCAAAGCGCCGCCCAGGCCAATGATGTGCCTGGCTTGCTGGAAGCATTGGGAACACAGCCCACCCCTGGTTGTAACCAAGTGATTGAAATAGAACGCGGAAAGTTTCGAAACTGCCGACTGCGGTGGTTGACCCAAGAAATCGATATTTATGCTGCCGCCGTAGAGAGTTTGCGCGCAGAGCGAACCGAGAGGGAGAGAAACCAAGTCTGGGATTGGTTGGCGATCCAGCCGATTCAGGATTGCACCACCGTCCCAGAGATCGAAATCGCTAAATTCCCGCTTTGCACTGGGGATACGAGCGGCGGGACTAACCTCTTGGCCAGTCACGAGAACGGCTTGGCACAATTGCGGGCATCCCGGGACCAATTGGCGAGTGATTTACAAAACCTTCGCGAACGGATGGCGCGTATCCGTGATCGCACCAAGGACATTCCGCGGGGACCAAACGACCCCTCACCGGAGGCGCTAGAGCCGCTTTTGGTCCGGCTTCAGGATTTGGACGCGCAGGTTCGGTTGCTCGAAATGATGAGCGCGGCCCAGATCGCATCTGAGCACGAACAAAAGGTGGTGTCATTGCACATGACATCCGCCACAACCGAGGCCCAGCTATTGGATGCAGCTTCGGGCACCGCGACGGTCTTGGCCTCTATCGAGGTGGGGGACCGGTTTGTGCGGATCGAAACAAACGACACTCAATCAGAATTCATACCCATTGTGCACGCCACGTCCGGTTTCGGCTACGTGGCCCGCGCGGAGCTGGGGCAATAAGGAAAGGGCGCGAAATGGTTCATCAAGGCACAGGCGCGGTGGGAATACGATTACGACAGCGGGTCGTTGCTGGACTTTGCGCGTTAGCAACGCTGTCGCTGGCCGCGCCGGGCTGGGCCCAGTCAGAGACGCCCACCTTACGCATTACCACCGGGGGGCCAACAGGCACTTATTTCGCACTCGCCAACGAAATCATGAGCATTTTGCCCGATGACGTCCCATTTGAAGTCGTCCCCAGCGATGGGTCTGTCCACAATCTTAGACGGCTGTTGGCATTTGAAGGGTCGGATGAGCAGGAGTATTTCCAACTGGCCTTAGTGCAGGCCGACGTATTGGCCCAACTGCGCGACCGCGCGCGTGATAACAGTGTGTTACAGGGCATCGTTGATCGAATCAAAGTCGTCATGCCGCTGTATGTGGAAGAAATCCACGCATACGCTTTGAAATCCGAAGACCTTAGGTCGATGGATGAAATCCTGTCGAAAAACCTGCGAATTAATGCGGGCAAGGAGAAGAGCGGCACCAACCTGACGACCCGCTGGTTGTTTGAGCAGCTGGTGTCAGATGGCACACGCCTCGACATCGTGAACGTTAATCCTGAACCCGGCTTGCCCATTTTGGGCATCGCTTATGGCGTGCTTTTTGACGTTGCGGGCGCCCCCAATGACCGGGGCCGCGCGATTACCCCTGAAAGCGACATCACCCTTGTTCCGATTGACGTCCAAGCTCTTTATGACCTGCCAGATTCCCCCTACGTACGCACGGTGATCACGCCTGAACAATACACATGGCTAGAGCGTGATGTAGAGACAATGGGGGTACAGGCCCTGCTGGTCACCTTCGATTATGATGAGCGAAATCCCTACTGCCAACAGATTGAGCGGATGACACGCGCAATCCTCGACAGCCTGCCATTGCTCAAGGATCCTGCCACGGGGGCGCACCCTGCGTGGACTGAAGTGAACCCACTTGAGGGCAGTCAGCGCGGTGATTTGTACAAATGCTCGGCCCCGGTTCTGCAAGGGAATTGAGTATGGTCCGGACGCGCCTCCTTAGACGTTGGGTGGTCGCGGCCCTAGCGGTTTTGTGCGCGCTAATTCCGGCCTATGGGCAGACCAGCGATATGTTGGATACACCGGACCGCTTTGCCTACATCATCGGCAACTCCGCCTATGAGACGTTTCAAGGCAATAAGATTGATGGATCCCCGTTCAACCTTGTCACACCCGTGAATGACGCTCGGCGCTACGCTGAGGCGATGGAGACTTTGGGCTGGGAGGTCCTGAACGACGCACGCTTTGAACGTTCCGCCGAGGCGATCAGGCGTGAATTGGAAATCGCTCTCAACAAAATCACGCCCGGATCGGAAGTGGTGTTTATTTTCAACGGCCATGGGTTTTCCATTGATGACGCCAACTTCATCGTCGGCATTCCTGCAAGCGGCTCGAGCTACGCGTCTCAAGAAGAAATGATCAGCGGGTCGATAAACATCGACTACGTAGTTGAGCGTTTGAGCAGCCGCAATCCAAGCCGAATTATTCTTTTGATCAACGCCTGTGGAGATCAGCCGTTGTTATCATCCGTCGGCACCGCTCCCGCAAAAGTGACCTTTCCGAACATAAACGCAGAGGTGTTGGTGATGTACAGTTCTTCTCCGCGCGGGGTCGCCTACGACTTCATCGACAGCCAAGAAAAAGCGACCAGAACCCAAGAAGAAAACCTAACATCCGTATTCACCCGCTCCTTCCTGAAGGAGATTGAAAGAGAACAGCCTCTTTTGTCAGCGTTTACCGCCGCTAGGATTGAAACCGAGCGCCTTAGCCTTCGGGCAGCGGCGTTTCGCGGCTTACCCGCCCGAACCTCGCGGCAAATCCCCCATGTGGTCCATGACACGATCAACGGACGCTTCAGTTTATTTGATGTCACGGCCACGTCGCTAGAGGCCTCGCAACGGGCCGATTGGCGGCTTGCCCCAACATCCTGCCGGCTCAATGAAGACAACCTGAACGAAGCGCTTAAACTGCGCGATAGCAGCGTCATAGGGGCGCCCGACCGCGAAGCGATGCAGTCCTGCATTCTACAGGCGGGGCTGCAGGATTTGGGCATCGATAAGATAACATTTGATGGGGTGCGCGGCGGAGTTGTGTTCACGTCGGTATCCGCCGACAGCAAATTCAAACGGCTGGATCTGGTACGTAGCGTTTCAATGCTACGTGCGGACGGAAGTCGCACAACAGTGGACTTTGAAACCCTCGATCAGTTTCAAGAAATCTTGTTTGAAAACGCGCGCAAGCCCGGCACCACCATTGTGCTGACGCGCATCGGTGCGCCCGAAACCGGCGGAGGGTCCAGCTTTGTTACCCACAAGTATTAAGTCAGTTCTTGCCATAGGCGCATTGGGCATAGCGGGGGCCAGCGCACCTAGCTCAGCCTCTGAATTTATAACAGTAGCAGCGCCCGCCACCTTGGTGGTGCGCGAAACAGTCAATGCTTCGGCGGGGACAATGTCCGGTGCGCACAGTGCGCGCATTCGGGCGAATTCTTTAATCGCCAGTCTGTTTCTATCTAATTCTAAAGGGCAAACCGTAGTCCTGCCGGGAGAACTGAAACTAGCCCCCATTGTAATCCCACAAAGCGCACGCGACTTCCTTGATACGCTGAAATTATGCGCTTCACTCAACACGATCAATGGTCACTATGCCCTGATAGGAGTGGCCCCTGAGTTGGGTCCTGTCCAAACCACAGAAGCCTCTGTGCTCAGCGCCATATCCTTCGAGACTGACCACGAAAGTGTCCTCGAAAACCGGTACAGCGATGAGACGTTTATCGGCCGATCCTTCATCGCGCCTGTTTGTGCGGCAAGCCAAACCTCATACTACATGCCGATCAGCTTCACTGACGATCCGGATCAGTTAAACATCACATTTGAGGTCACAAGCGGGACCGTGAACCCGACATTACGCCCAGTTTTCGCAGACGGAAGCCTCAGCCAAAAACCTCCTATCCCCATGACATGCTTGGCCACGCGCAGGTTGACTGCGGGCTTCGACTGCACCCTTGAGCTGTCAAAGCTACAAAAGCAAATTGCCAACCTAGAGTATTCCGGCTTGGTAGAACTACGCCTCGAAATAACCGATGGGCGCGACACATCATTTATTGAGACCCGACTGTCGGTGCCGTTCCCATGATTTCGTGGCTCACGGACCATAAGTTCAAAAAATATGGCAAGAGTGAGCGAAAATACCGTTGGTTCTTGATCGTCGCGTTCAAGCTTTTTCTGATCCCCTTCAGTATGTTGGGGTTCATCGCGTTGCTAGTCCTGATAGCTTTGATCGCGATGCTAACCGTGGCGCATTACCAACAGCCCAACACC
Organism: Thalassobacter sp.; assembly: GCF_982993085.1. Classification (NCBI taxonomy): domain Bacteria; kingdom Pseudomonadati; phylum Pseudomonadota; class Alphaproteobacteria; order Rhodobacterales; family Roseobacteraceae; genus Thalassobacter; species Thalassobacter sp. The sequence continues at coordinate 18,559 of NZ_CEZFMW010000030.1, forward strand.
CTGTTTTTAATCAACGCCGAGACGAACCGGCTGTCGTTTGCGGTGACAGATACCACCCGCCCTGCCCCCTTTTTCGTCCAAGGCGTGAGGGTTGTTTTTGAAGACAAGCTGATCGCCAAGGTTGGTGAGCAGTCGGATGATGAATTTTGCGTCACAGGTTGGGTAGACCCACAACCAGGAAGTCGTATTGAGTTTTTGATCCTTGATGGCCTTCAGGCCGCGCGTATTGAAGGCGCGGAAACGTTGCTGTCGAGTGCGACCGTGCAGTATACTATCGAAGGCCGTTCGGACGTCGCGACTTCGCCCGCAGCGCAATCACTGATGCTGAACCAGAGCAGTCCGCAGCAGCTGATCACCACAAATCTAGTGATGGATGGCACCGTACAGTTGCGCGCCGATCCCGCATGCGAATTGGATGACCCTGAAGCCACCCACTTCGCCCCCCGCAATGAACCGATCTACATCCATGGTCCCGGTCAAATCGGGCGCCAGTTGCGCAACGTTGGCAATCCCGCGTGTGTCGCTGAAACGGAGCCCTGCACTGAGACCGAGGCCTTATGGGTAATGGAACCAGATCGCGCATTCTTATCGGGCGAAATTGATATGCTTGCGCGGGAAATTCTGTGCTGGAACCGGGTGTTCGGCGGGCAATGCACCGGGTTGTTTCGACTAGACGCCGATCCTGTCCCTATTCCTGCGGGAGCGTCTGTTTCAGGCGGTGCGAACCGGACTGATTTTGCACCAACCACCCTCGTTGGCCAAGTTTTTTTCGATGACGATCTCTATGTTGTCAACGCCTCCACGAACGCCAGCTGGATGGCGGTGACATTTCCATCTCAACTCGCGGCCGGTCTGTCGTACAGCCAACTGCAACTGTCTCTATTGGACAGATTGTTAGTAGAGGCTTGGATATTTGTCGTGGCGACCGTCGCGCTAACCTTGCTGGGCTGGGTGATGAGCATTCTACAGATCGAGCTGGACCGTGTTCCGCAAGATCCAAACCCAACCGAAAATGAGCGGAGCGCAGGCGGGGGCGACGAAAGCAGAGGCATCTGATTGGTACGTCAGTTAGGTAGTTCTATCATGCGTCGATCAATTGCTCCCAAGCTATGGCTATCACTTGATTAGCAGTGAATACGCTAAGAATTTCTAAACGCTCATTGTGCTGGAGGCCTGCGCCAAAAATTCGCCTTCTTGGTTTAGAAGATTTCAACTTTTTTGATCGATGTTCCCGCTATATTCATCGGAGAGTGTCATGAAATTACGCACCCAAGTCATCGCCCTCGTTGCTATCCCCTTGCTTGGCATCGCTATTTTGTCCGCAATCAATTTGGAACGATCCTGGAGTGATTTCAAAACGGCCAAAGCCGCCGAGCGATCAGCGCAACTGACACTGCCCATCGCGGAGCTTATCGAAGAGCTTCAGGTCGAACGGGCTATGTCCACAGGGTACGTTGGCTCACGGGGTACCGATTTCGCCAACCAGCTTCCCACCCAAAAACAAGCCGTAGACACCGCCATTCAAGAAATGGGCACCATTGTATCCGATCTATCGGCACGAATACCCGAACAACAAGAGATATACCAAGCACGGCTTCTACGATTAAAGGAAATCCGAGGGCGAATTTTCGAGCAAGACGTCAATCTTGATGAACTCACGGAATATTATTCCTCAGTCATTGCAGCAGCTATGGAAATGAACAACGCCATCGTCGCGGATTTTGAAACGCTAGAGATGGCCAAGGGCGGCGCTGGCTTGATATTGTTATCCGTCGCGAAGGAGGCCGCTGAAAGCGAGCGAAGCATTGGTGCATCTGGCTTCGGCGGCGGTGTCTTTGGACCCAACCTATACGCACAATTCTTGCACTACGATGCCCATCAAAAAGAGATGCTCAATCAGGCTCGTCACTATTCAGATGTGTTAGGACAAGATGTCACTTTCCTATCTTCACCCGAGCACGCCGCATTAGAAACTATGAGACAGGTCGTATACGGGTCCCGCGGACTGATCCTGAACGGCATTTCTGGCACCGATTGGTTTAAGACATCCTCTAATTGGGTCAGGCAATTGCGTGACTACGAACTAGTCTTCCAATCTGCCCTCCTGCAGATGGCGACCGAACAAAAACAGAGTGCACAGCAGCAGCTCTATATTTTTGCAGGCCTCGCCAGTCTATGCTTCCTTATCACGCTTGTCGGAGGGTTCCGCGTCGTACGAACCTTCACAAGTGGGGTGCATGGGATCATTCATGTGATGAGTGAAATCGCGCAAAAGCGGTTTCGTGTTGAAATGCCTCGAGCCGATCAAAACTCCGAAATCGGGCAGATTTCACATACCCTTGATCAAATGCGAGAAGACCTTGAAGCCGCGGAGAATTTTGCCCTGGAAGGCGCATTCAAACGCTCGGCTTTTGAGCTGTCAGAAGCCCCGATGTTTTTGGTCGATACAGACTTTGTGATAACCCAACTTAATGACGCGGCCTCTAAGATGATGGAGGAGCGCGCAGATGATTTTCGCACCGTAAAACCTGACTTCGACCCCAAAACGCTGCTGGGGCAAAACATGGATGTTTTCCATGCGGTACCGCAAAAACAGCGGACCCGCCTTTCCGACCCGAGCAACCTACCGGTTAAATTGCGTATCGCAGTCGGTGAAGCATTTTTGGGACTGCAGCTAGATGCTGTGCACGATCGATCCGGCACGCATGTAGGCTACGTTCTTGAATGGAAGGACTTGACCGAACTGTTGACAATTGAAACCTTGATAGATGCGATCGACAGTCAGCAGATCCGGATTTCAGCACATTTGGATGGCAGGATCAAAGCAATCAATGAACCCGCTCAAACACTACTCGGAGCATCCGAGAAAGAACTGCTGGGCGTAAACTTAAAAACACTGCTCTCAGGGTTGGAAAGCGACCAAGATATTTGGGCGCTATTCTCGGCGGGGGAAAGCTTATTCCAAAAGTTTTCATTGGGGGGAGGCTCGGATACCCGCATTGTGGAGGGGAGCATTAGTCCCGTTCCCGATCATAAAGGACAGATGTCGGGAATTCTGCTTTTGGGAGTTGATGCCACCGGAACCCACTACGAAATGATGCAAGCTGAGGCGGCACGCACTCAAACTGAGAAAGACCAAGCGCATGTTGTTAATTCTCTGAGTGAAAGCCTAAAGCGGCTAGCCAATGGTGATCTAACAGCAGCGATTGAGACACCATTTTCATCAGACTATGAACAATTGCGAAGTGACTTCAATAATGCGATCGGAAACCTAGAAGACGCTGTCACAGACGTCATCGAACATGCCGGTGAAATTAATACCGAATGTAGTTCTATCAGCACATCGGTGTCCGATCTTTCCAAAAGAACCGAACACCAAGCCGCCACCTTGGAAGAAACCGCAGCTGCAGTTGAGCAACTGACATCATCAGTACAGTCCGCGGCGTCAGGCGCACAAGATGCAGCCCAAATTGCCAACGCTGCTCGCGCAAATGCAGAAAGCAGTGGTGAAATCGTACGCAATGCGGTTGCTGCCATGACCGAGATTGAAAAGTCCTCACACGACATTTCAAGAATTATCAGCGTGATTGACGACATTTCTTTCCAAACCAACCTCCTCGCCCTCAACGCTGGGGTTGAAGCAGCACGCGCTGGCGAAAAAGGTCTTGGCTTTGCTGTAGTGGCTTCAGAAGTTCGTAGCCTTGCCCACCGTTCGCTAGAGGCCGCAAATGAGATCAAAGAACTGATAGATGCCTCTAGCTCTAACGTTCAACATGGCGTTCAGTTGGTCGGTGACACCGGCAACGTACTGAGCAGAATTGTAGGCTCAGTCACCGAAATTTCGGACCTCGTGAGCAATATCGCTAATTCCGCAACTGAGCAATCGGTGGGTCTAGGCGAAATCAACGTTGCCATGGCTGATCTAGAAACCACAACTCAGCATAATGCTGCAATGTCAGAAGAGACCACGGCGGCTACACTTTCCTTGAATGGAGAAGCTAACGCATTGGTCGCAGTCACTACAAAATTCCAAACGCGTAAAGCCCAAATAATTGCCGCAAAAGCAGAGACAAAAACCACGCAGAAAAAAGGCATCGAAACCAGTAGAGGCTCAGCAACAAACCCAATCCGACCTATTGCCATCGGCCAAACACTTCTCGCCGAGCATCCAGATCTAGATGATTGGCAGGAGTTTTGAGAAGTATTCTGCACTTTCTCAAAGTTGCAATACGACGATGCTTCATCGGTTACGTACGAATTACGAACCGTACAGTTTTCTTCCCAATGATAGCCGAGAACGAATAACAAATCGTAGCCGAGCAAGGAACCTCCTACAGCCATCGAAGCGGCCTAATTTGAAAAGCTATCCAAGGGCCACATTCACCCTTTTGCCGGAGGGATTCACCCCACGGTCTGTACACCGGTTGGGCAATGCGACGCGGATTTGGATTCCCTCTGTCTATCGAGGCCCTAATCTGTGAGGGATTACCCCATTGCTTACGCACTTATGAGCTCCTAGGGTATGGCGTTCTTGCAGAGTAGAGTCATAAAACCTGCGGCAGTAATAGGTCTGTGGCATTGGCGCGTGCCCCAGGCACCTCAGCTTTAGTCGCGCAGTTTTCCTTATCGCAAGGAATTAGGTCGAGAAACTTGGGCATCATGAGGCATCACCAGCAATGTTGGTGGTGGTCGCCACCCTTTGAACCTCAAATGCTTTTTCGCGGGTCCCAATATGAATCTCACACCGAAGCAGACTCTTTGAGCAACCGTGCTTGCGAGCATGCAATTCACCTCTGGCCACTGCTGCCCGGCCAGGCATTGTTTGCGATGTCCCTTGAGGTGGCTTTAATGCCGGTGCGATCGATAAGCGGATTGAGCGAACCAGTGCTGCCGCGACAGGCCAGCTTCTCGTCCAGTGCACTTTGTCGACGGTATAGGGTAATAGAAGCCGCGATTGCCCAAACCGAAACAAAAAATCGCAAGAATTACTCGAATAACTCAATCATCTGCCTAAACAGCATACCCAAAAGCACATTAAAATTTCAGGCAGGTCTAGAGTGCTACTTCCAACCGCATTTGGCGGTGGTGACAGATCGCCTTCAAACGAAAGCAGATCGACAATCATTGGTGCCGCTCAAGCGCGTCGTTTTAAGCCGACCAATTCGTGGTCTTGTATCTAATGGCCACACAGTCGCTTATGCTCTACCGCTATAAGGTTGGGGTCATGCAATGAAGCTCTGATCACGATAAAACCGATAGATCCGTCATCCCTAGAAAGTACAAACTATAGGAACGTAAAGGCGATTTATCTACCAAGCCAATAACCTGCCGACCTCGGCCCTGACCTCTTTGATAGACAAAATAAAGGCATCTCTTGGCTGATAGTTACGAGCATCACGTAAGGCCGCGATCATTCCAACCGCATTGCCTCGCTGATCGAACACAGGCCCCCCAGAAAAGCCTCTTTTGATCCCTGGCATACGCGCAATAACGCCACTTCCAAACGGCTCAATTACTGTTTCTCCCGAGGAAATTTGTCCCGAAACCACATATCTTAGTCCTGGGTGCGCACTGTTGGCTGCAACGCCCACCGCATAGACTGAGGTGCCCCGGACCTGTCTCGCGTTTTTGTATGGTGCAACGGGAAGAAAATCCGCTGAAACACGCAAAACGGCCAAGTCCATCCGGGGGCTAATCCCCACGATCTGAGCCCAGTGCGAATTCCTTTTTTGAGAGGACAGCAGAAGCCGATCGCCTAGTTTGCGACCTGACACGACGTGGGCGTTCGTCACGACCAGACCGTCGGCAATCATAAATGCCGATCCTATGATTTGTCCGTTGGTCAGTGTCGCATGATACTGGATTCCACGGTATGGCTCTGATGCCGGTGCGGAGACCGCACAGGCTATCCATATGCATGAAAGCAAGACAAGCTTTCGCGCAATTCTTCCCACTGTCCGCACCCGTGCACGAACAAAATACCCCAAAGGCATAACCCACTCCATCAAACCGGCTTTGAAGCCAGCCCCCGCAAGAAGCATGCGGGCCGGGGGTTAAGACCTGCCTAATTGGCACGGGTCAAGCGCCTAAGGCTTTAGTTGAAATTGTCGTAAGTTGCAGGAATATCCTTTGCTGCGCTAGCTCACTCAAAAGCGCCCAACAGCACCAAAAAACAGCCGTGTTTCGCGGCGATTATCACCAGTATCACGCGGATTTCCTTCGAGCTGACGCACAACCTGAGGCGTCAAAGACAGCCAATCGTTGATCTCAATCTGTGCGCCAAGACCAATGGAACCAAGCGCCTCAACCTGTTGACCGTCTCGTGCGATGGATCGATCGTACGCCTCACCGTAGTCCACAAACCCAAAGACATTCGCAGCCTGTGCCCATGTCCCGGGGTCCAACACCCGGCGCAATTCCAACCGAACGGCATAGCCAGCATCCCCAGAGGTGTTGCCCGGCGCAAACCCTCGCCCGATCGAGGCACCTCCCAAGAAATAACGCTCTGAATTGGGTTGTACCCCCTTCGAGAGTTGTCCTCGGAATTCGGCAAAAACGGACCATGGGCTCTCAGCTATTGATTGCAGGCGCGACGCAGTCAGCTGCGCGGAAGTGAAATGAAGATCGCCCGCAGCGGGTCCAGTGGCCGACACCGTCGCACCCGCCATCCCCAAACCTTGCCGTATGGCGAAATCGACAAAATTTATCCCGCCGCGCGTATCCGCAACATCCCATGCAGCCCCAACCTCAAAAACCGTGAGGCGGGCTTCTTCGGTCACCACGGCCCCCACAAGACCCGCTTGTGTTTCATTGTCGCGCAATGTCAGGCCTGCACGCCCAAAAAGGTTCATCGACCGCGTCCGGACGAAAGGCACTAACAACTGTGCAGAGACCTCCGTTTGATCAGAAATGCTCAGCAGTCCTGTCGTATCGCCAGCTTCGCTCAGATCGGGCGCACCTCGGAACACGTTCGCCGCAAAGCGCAGACGCGCACCATCTAGAAACCCACCGCTGAACGCCAGAACCGGCACCTCCACGGACACAGACCCAAACTGTAGCGAAGTCCCCTGCGGCGCATAGGCAAAATTGGCATCCAGTGTTTCGTTCCAGCCCAACGCATTAAACGCGCGCAAACCCGCACCAAAGTTCAGATCACCATAAAGCCGCGACCCGCGATTGTCGGCTGACGCATACCCGGTCAGTGGCTCCGGCGTCACTTGCACGTTTAGGTTGGCCGCGCCAAAGGTGTCGGGCGAAGGTCCAAGGACGGTTTCAACTGACGAGCCCATCACGCTGCCGATAGCATCGCGGGACAGTAAAACACTCCGCTCCAACGTCTCAATCGCCAAAGGGCGGTCTGACTGCACGGGTTCAAAGTATCGTTGCACAAGCGCCTGCTGATTTATCGCGCCACCAGTGAGTGACAGATCATCGATAAACCCCTCAATGACGAGAATTTGGACAACACCACCTTGGATTGTTTGAGCGGGCAGAACCGCTTGGGACAGTAAAAACCCACGCTCCCGGTAGAGCGCGCTGATCTCAGCGGCGATACCATTGAGCATGGGAATGGTAACCGTCGTGCCAATCAGATCGCGCCAGATCCGAGACAAGGTGTCCTGCTCAATTGCAGTCGCCCCTTCCAACGTGATCCCGTTCAGCTGAAACGACGGTCCGACGCCGGGTGTATTGATCAGCGTCTCTGCGAGCACAGGATCAGGTGCCTCAACCTGTCGCGACAGATTGGGTGCTGTGCCCGCAAGTGGCGGCAGATCTGCGGGTTGCGCAGCAAGGCCAAGGGGTGCGATGCAAAGGCAAATACCAGCGACGGTTAGGGCAAAGCGCTTCATCGTTGATCCCAGTACGTTTCCGTTATTGTCACACCGACGCATCCCTCGCTTCTGGTACCCCCCAAGTTCACTGAGACGCCGCAAGTGGTTTGATCCGATGTCGGCCCCTCATCTACGTCCAGCCCGCCCGCGGCGGGAACGAAGCCCAAGCTCTCATCCTCAAGACCGCCCGCGGCTGGAACAAACCCTTCGGTCCCGGGATCAGCAGCTGGCGCGAAAGCCAGAACTTGCCCCAATGAATAGCTAAGCGTGAAGGGATTGGCGTTGGCCAAACCAATGTCGCGGATGGTCGTGCGAAAGGCCGCATCCCCCGGCGTAAGCGGAGCAGCCCGCGCAGTGGTAGTACGGATGGTGTTCACAACCCCGTCGATTTGCCCTGTTGCCCCGTTGTTGACGGGTGCAGCGGCGCCAACGCTGAGCGTGCCATCAACAAAGTTGATGCTGTAGTTCGCACTGCTCAACCCGGACGGCGTCACGCTATAGGTGCCCACTGCTGATGCCTGTGTGGCTGGGGTGCTGAACGTCAAGGCCCCGCTCAAATTTGCCAGTGTCTCGCCCAAAACAAAGCCGGTGGAGGTCGCTGTAAAGCTGGGGTTTGGCTGCCCCGCCGCTCGTGAAACGTTATCGGCCGCGATGGTTAATGGGGCGGCCAAAACCACAAGCGTTCCATCCTGCAACGTGACGTTATAGCCTTGGCTCGAGAGCTGAGGCGTCACGCTGATGGCATAGGGACCGTCAGCCACTGACGCGCTGCCCGGTGCACCGGGGCTGGAGATCACGAGCGGCGTGTCAAACGCCGTGGCCTCACTATCCCCCGGTCGGAACCCCATAAAACTGACCTGCAACGCGCCAGTCAGGTCTTCACCATAGGTTTTGGTGCGGGATACGGTCGCAACCGTCAGATCAGGCTGTTCACCGTAGATGATGCGATTGCCTATAAAGCTGCGCAGCGTCTCTGGTGGGGCCGTCGCATAGGTACGGTTGTAGAGATCAAAGGTACCCGAGGTAGGCTCTGACCCGGTCAAGCTGTTGAACCTGTCCATATACAGAAGCCAACTGCCTGAGGCATTGGTCGTACGAAATACACCCGTTCCCGCCGCATTGTTAAAGCTTGGACCAGCCTCAACAACAATCGCATCGGTGCGCGCCGTGCCCGTAACGGACGTGCCGGCAGCCAATGTCACCCCAGTATCTGTCCGAAGGGAGACTTGGGTCGCCTCAACCGCGCCGCCAATCCTGATAACGCCACCGGTGGTACCCACCTGTAAAGGGACAGTTGCGGCCTCAAAAGTATTAGAGGAAACATTCGCGTTAAGTGAAAAATTCGCCTCTGGATCAAGGACAAACCGTGGGCGCACACTAGCCGCAATGTCACCGGTCACCGTGACATCGCCTGAGCCACGCACAAAACCATCCCATGTCTGGCTAGGGGCATTGATGGTCAACTCCGCACCATTGAGCGCCTGCACACTGCCCCGTGACCCCGCATCGCCATTTTCAACGACCAACACATCGGTGTTGATCGTCAGGCTTCCGCCAAGACCGGCCACTATCTCTGCTTTGCTTTGGCTAACCCCATCGCCCGCCACCACAGAGATTTCTGGCGCCGTCAGGATCACATCGGAACTGTTCCGAGAGCCGCCAATATCCGCGGCTTGAGCCGCGTTATCCCCTCCCGCGACACGAATTTCGGTGCCTGCGACAATCTCAATATCACCGGATCGACTGTTCACCGATGTTCGGAATGGGACCGCATTTGTCCGCTCAATCAACACGCGACCCTCGGCCGCCTCTAACGTTATGTCGCCGCTGTTGGTCACGATAAACTGATCCTCAACGCTGCCGCCAAGAACGATATCGCCCGCCAGCGCGAGAATGCTGATATCACCGGCGCCCTTGCCGCTGACACTATCGTTGAGAACCACATCATTGGTCGCTGTGAGGGAGATATCACCATCACGCACCGAGACGACCTGTTGATTAACCACGATATCGCTATCCGCGTTTAAGGTCACATCCCCCGTGCCAGACATGCTAAGCACGCGGTCCACCACAATCGCACCACCAGAGCGGGCGGTGATGTTACCGTTCGAAGCTGATGCAATGGACCAATTCAACTGAATGTCACCCTCCGCGCTCAGCGATAGGTCTCCGTCGCCTTCGGTTCGCACGTCCGCGTTAATCGTAATGGCGCTGTCCGCATCTAGGCTCAGGTCGCCTTCGCCATTCCAAATCAGCGATGTGTCCACCGTGATGTCGCCGGCATCGGTACTGGCGGGCTGGGCAGTGGTGATCGTGACATCTTCATCCCGGTTCAACGCATCAACAATCGTACTGCCCACGATTTGGTAGTCGCCCGATCCGGATGGGGGCGCATTGCTGCCCACCGCAGCGGTGGCCCCGCCACTCCCCACGATCCTCACGTTACGCGGATCAAGCAGCCAAGAGCCCCCTACACCCGCCATAACAACCGCATTCTCGCCATTGCCCAAAGCGTCTTTGGCCGAGGTTTCAATAAGTCCACCACCCTCGCGCCCGCCTGTGGTAATGGTGCCATCGAACCACGTTGAACCGTCGGCCCAAACGATCACCTCTCCTCCAAGGGCTGCGGCACCATCCGCCTGTAGCCTTGAGCCGGTATGCAAAACGACATGCTCGGCGCGGCGCATGTCGCCCGTGCCCTGCCGTTCCCCACCGACAAAAATCCGGCCACCGGACGCAGCGCCACGAGCGTCTAGAACCGCGACGGCCTCGATGTTAACGCGTTCACCCGTGACCCGAATGCTGCCGCCATCGCCCGCACCCACAGCCGCAAGCGCGCCAGCCACGCGCACGGCACCACCACCCCGCCCGATGAGGGAAATTTCGCCGCCCCGTGCATTGGCAGAAGTGGCACGCACGACACCCGACGTGTTGATCACATTGTCCAACAGCCCCGCGGCACCGCCAGCGGACATCAGAACTTGACCGCCGGCCGCATCAATCACCCCGGTATGATCAACGCGACCACCATCCGGGCTACCAGAAACATCGATTTGAAAAACACCATCACCGGCAAGATCAATCGTCGTCCGCTCACCGGAGGCCAAGACCACAGTACCAAGCTGTGCGACGATCACGCCAGAATTCGCAACATTGCGCCCGACCAAGGCTGCAAGCCCTGCATCAGCCACCGTAATTTGCCCAGCGTTACTCACCTCTGCCCCAGGCAAATCACCACCACTGAAACGCAGATCGCCACGTTCAAAAAATACGTGAGGAGCCACGATCTGACTGGTCGCAACAAACCCGCCCGCATCAATGAGGGCATCACCGGTCATGATAACACCAGCGGTGTTTTGGATGATGACGGTGCCCGGCGCGGTAATGCGGCCCTCAATCACACTGGGTGAGAAAGACTGCACCCGGTTCAGCGTGGCTGCATTTTGTCCGGGCTGAGCGAAATCCACTGAATGCCCAGGGGCGAGGTTAAAGCTGCGCCAGTCAATGATCGCACGATCCGACCCTTGGACAATGGTTGTGGTAGTACCCGATTGACTGATCTCGGCCGTACCGGAGGCAATTACACCGCCCTGAGGCCCCTCAGCCAACACCGGCTGGATAAAAATGAGAAAGGAAAAAACTGTAACATCAAAGGCAAGACGCCCTCGCCTTGGGTAAACTCTCAACAACTATAAATACCTCGTAACGCGCCTTAAGACCTGCATTCGAGGTTAAATCGTATAAAAATTAACACAGAGTTGATTTTTCGGAACCGCACTTCTGCGCGGTTTGCCGCCCATTGGGCGACAGCTAAACCACTCTACCCTCTCGGGAAAACAGGCCACACGACCTGAACAATGCACTCAGCTCAGTTTTTGATCCAACCAAGCAAGAACCGTTTCCGCCTTATGATCAAGGTGCGTGCGCAACACACGCGCAAGCCCCGCACCATCGCGCGCCTCTAGGCAGATGATCATCTGCTCATGCTCGGCAAACGCCAAGGCCCACTGCGCATCAGTCACCGGGGCCGCGTAACGCGCTTGGCGCACTCGGATCGCAAGCGATTGAAACTGTGCCGACAGCGTTTCGTTACCCGCGCCAACCAAAATAGCCTCATGGATTTTTTGGTTGATCTTAATAAAGCCGGCCCTGTCGCGAGCTGCGTATTGCGCCTCCATTTCGGCGTGTAGCGCACGGATCTCCGCAATGCCCTCATCGCTAAGCCGGGCGCAGGCCAGTTCCCCGGCCAGCCCCTCAAGCACACCCATCACGGGATAAATATCCTCAACATCCGCTTGCGTTATGGGGGTCACCCACGCGCCGCGGTTCGGCTCAAGTGAAATCAGCCGATCATTCGCCAAAACCTTAAGCGCCTCACGTAAAGGCGTACGTGACACGCCAAACGCCTCACACAGCTCCTTTTCCGGAACCTTGGACCCCGGCTCTAACTCTCCACCAACGATGAGTTCGGCAACCTTCTGGGCCAATTCTTCGTGCAAGCTGATGCGTTTTAAAGGGCGTGTTTGTGAATCAAAAGCGTTCAAGCGGTCGTCTCCGTTGTTCGTGACTGCGTCAGCGCCCGGTCCAAAAGGCGTACGACGTGGATGGCCTCACGGTTGGT
>NZ_CEZFMW010000031.1:0-30735 GCF_982993085.1 Thalassobacter sp.
TTATCCTGACCTCTGGTCGTCTTGTGGAATATGAAGGTGGCGGTGATGAAACCCGCTCGAACCCATGGCTGGCTGAACTTCAGCAAGACATGTTCGTTGAAATCCACCCACGTGATGCCAACAACCTTGGTGTGCGGGATGGGTCTCAGGTCTGGGTCGAAGGCCCAGAAGGCGGCAAGGTCAAAGTCATGGCACAGGTCACCGAGCGGGTGGGTGAGGGCGTTGCCTTCATGCCGTTCCACTTTGGCGGTCACTTCCAAGGCCAAGACCTGCGTGCGAAATATCCAGAAGGGGCAGACCCCTATGTTCTGGGTGAATCGTGTAACACCGCGCAAACCTACGGCTACGACTCGGTCACTCAGATGCAAGAGACCAAGTCCACGCTTTGCAAAATCATGCCTGCGTAAGGAGAGAGAAAAATGGCAAGAGCAAAATTTCTCTGTGACGCCGAGCGCTGCATCGAATGCAACGCCTGTGTGACGGCCTGTAAGAACGAGCACGAGGTGCCTTGGGGCATCAACCGGCGCCGGGTTGTAACCATCGAAGATGGTAAGCCCGGAGAGCGTTCGATCTCGGTCGCATGTATGCACTGTTCGGATGCGCCGTGTATGGCTGTGTGTCCCGTGGACTGCTTCTACCAGACCGACGACGGTGTGGTTCTGCACTCCAAGGATCTGTGCATCGGCTGTGGTTACTGCTTCTACGCGTGCCCCTTCGGCGCGCCGCAGTACCCACAGGCTGGCAACTTCGGCTCACGCGGTAAAATGGACAAGTGTACATTCTGTGCCGGTGGCCCAGAAGAAACACACTCCACCGCAGAGTTCGGCAAATACGGTCGCAACCGGATCGCAGAAGGCAAACTGCCTATCTGTGCCGAGATGTGCTCCACCAAGGCGCTTTTGGCGGGTGATGGCGACACAGTGTCGAACATCTACCGTGAGCGTATCGTGGCGCGCGGCTTCGGTTCCGGTGCTTGGGGCTGGGGTACAGCCTATGAGCGTAAAGGCGGCTAAGCCGCTCAGACGTTCGGCCCGTTTTGTTCGGGCCGGACTCTGAGATTGGAGAGGCCGCACACAACAGTGCGGCCTTTTTTCGCTGTTTCATGCAGGAGCACGGCGCGCCTAGCCGATTTGGCGTCGCTTTGCTTTCGCAGCCTTGGCAGGGATCTTGTGGTGCTCATACACGGGCCGTCCGCTTAGGTTGTTTGGATAAAAATAGGGGTTGATGACCCCAAGGAGACAGACATGCTGAACCGATTACTATCGATTGCGCTGCTCGTTATGACAGTGTCGGTCACCGGCGTTTGGGCGCAGGACACTGACCGTACGTCGACCGGCGGCGCGCAAACTCTTGAGGATATTCTCGCGCGTCAAAACGCCGAGAAAGTCGACAACTCTTTCCGCAGCGAGGCGACGGGTGATCCGTCGATCGCGGCACCGATCACCGAAAACCTTGGTACGCTTGGTGGACAGTCCGACCCTGAACTGTGGCGCGCGCTTCGCTTTGGCAGTGCCGACGTTACCGTCAGTTCGGGCGGCAAGGTGGCTGAGGTGATCATGCAGGACACAGGCTCTGCTTGGTTGCAATTCCGCGAAGGTCCGCTGCTTAGCTATGGCGCTTATGGTCTGGGCGGCACGCTGCTGGCCCTGTTCGTGTTCTATCTGCTACGTGGCCCTGTCAAAGTGGATGAGCCCTTTACTGGCCGCACCGTCACTCGCTTTAAGGCCGTTGAGCGGTTTGCGCATTGGCTCTTGGCCAGCTCGTTCATCGCGCTGGGTATTACCGGGCTATTGGTGCTGTTCGGACGGCTCTACATTGCGCCGTACCTTGGCAAAGACACGAACGCGTTGCTCTTGGGCTATTCCAAGCTGGTCCATAACAGCATTGGCTGGGCCTTTATGGTCGCGTTGGTGATGATCTTTGTGTTCTGGGTCGCGCACAACCTGCCTGACCGCACAGATATCAAATGGTTTGCGCAGTTCGGTGGGATCGTCGGCAAAAACCACCCCCCTGCGAAAAAGTTCAATGGCGGTCAAAAGATCATCTTCTGGTCGGTCATCGTCTTTGGTGCGGTTATCTCGCTCACGGGTGTGTCGCTGCTGTTCCCCTACGAGGTGCAGATTTTTGCACAGTTCAACCCGCTGATGAACCAGCTTGGTCTGTCTGAGATTATCTGGGGCACTATGCTGCCCGAGTCACCACTGCCACATCAGGAAATGCAAGCCTCGCAGATGATGCACACAGGCGCTGCATTGGTTCTTATGGCGATCATCGTGGCCCATATCTACATCGGTACGGTCGGAATGCAGGGCGCGTATGATGCGATGGGTTCGGGTGAAGTCGATGAGGCATGGGCCCATCAACACCACTCGCTCTGGCTCGAAGAAGTAAAAGAAAAAGAAGGCGCGGCACGCAAAAGTGCAACGCCCGCAGAGTAGAGGACCATATCCATGAAACCACTTCTTCTGGGCGTGCTGACGACATGCGTGATCGGTGTTGTCGCCTATTACGGCCTCAACAACGCAGGCTGGTCGTCGCAGGACGTCTATAGCAGCGAAAACGTGCGCCTCGACTAGACGGGCTCACGACCAAGACGAAACAACCAAGGCGCGGGTCTCTCACGAGGTCCGCGCCTTTTTTATATAGTTTTTCCGGATAGCTGGGCAGGCTTGCCAAAAAGGGTAACCCCCACAAGCGACCACAGTCGCCATTTTCGAAGTATCAAACTGAAAAGGGGGTGGATGGTGGGCGACCCTGCCGGTTAGAAAAGCCCGTTATTTTCGAAGGTTGGGCTAAAGGTGCGGGAGATTTGACCGCTTTGAAATCTTTGAGGAATTTTCGCGCAGTCCCGCACCCTTATTGACGATCCTTTCTCCGATAAGATTGCGAAAACACTAGTTGTTGAGCTTCACTACCCCGGCTGTGTAAGAAAACTGGATCTATCAGCGACGCACTCGCGCCGCTCCCGTCCACGGAGGCACCACGATGACCATTCCGCGAAATTCTCCAACGGCGACGAGGACACCTACAAATGCAATCGCGCCGTCAAAGCCGGATGGGCCGTCATTCGCAAGTCGGACCGCAAAGTCATCGCGAGCGGTCACGGCCTTGACCGCACCAAGGCCGCCAAAACGGCGCAGGGCGCGATGAGCGAAAAGGGCTACGATTTTGGTCCGCTCATGCCGACCAGGGTCTACCCGGGCATTGAGAAGACTTTGCGCCGCCACGGCTATGACGGCCCGCGCGCAACAGCGGCCATGAACCGCTGGGCTCGCGAACAGAACGCCGATCGCCTCGCGCGTATCGCTTCATCGCACACCATCGAGATCATGGACCTATGAAACCGGCATCGGGGCGCGCAGGCGCCCCGATTCCCGCCGAGCTGGCAGCTGAGCTGGACCGGCTGGGGGTGACCTTGTGCGTCTCCGAAACCCGCGCCAAAGCCGCAACCAGCCATCGCAGATAACGGTTGGCACCGCCGTGAAAAAGGAATGCCCCTGCTAACGCTTGCGATTGCCGCCCCCGGGCCGCCCGCAAGCAACTTTATTTGCAGCATTTGTGCTCCTAATCGCTTCACTACCCAGCAAGTAAAAGCGAACGTGATTGGACAGCACGACGCAGAGGGCGGAGTGCATAAACCCAAGGGAACAGGCAACATGGCCAATAATCGAGTTATTCGCTTCGCCAAGACGATCGGAGAAGCCCCAAAGTGCATTTATATTCACCCTGAAGACGCCCTGCTAGACAGCGCCGTCTTTCGCCCGGAACGCCTGACCCGTGAAGACATTGAATATACGCGCAACGACGTTCTCAAAGAATTTGAGACTGAAAATGCAGCTCTCAAAGCAGAGCTCGCAAGGATTAAGGGCCGGGGCGCCAAATGAGAGCCGTTCAGACCATAATAATAAGAGCTTCATCGATGGGAACCTCGCCGTTGCCACCTCTGCCGACACCGCGCGGGGTCGGGTGTGCAACTTGGAGAACCTAGGATTCAAGCAGTTCCTTACTTAGTGCGATGCCAGACTAGACGTTTGCGTATTTTTCATTAGTTTTTCACTATTTAAATCAGTTTCAACATATTTCATTCTCCTTAACTGACGAATGAAGATCATTGTGCACACCCACAATAACGCATGCAGGTACGTCCCTGCTGGTTAGAAAATCCCGTCATTTGCGAAGGTTGGGCTATCGGTGCGAGAGAGTTGATCCCTTTGAAATCTTTGATGTATTTTCGCGCGATCCGGCACCTTTATCGGCGGTCTGCGCTCCGAAAAAAGGGCCGGATCACGTGCTTATAGAGCACCACTACACAGCGCGACGCTGAGGGCGGAGTGCACAAAGCCTAGGCAACAAATGATATGGTGAATAATCGAGTGATCCGCTCCGTCAATACAATCGAAGAAGCCCCAAAGTGCATTTACATTGACCCTGAAGACGCCTTGCTAAGCGGTGCCGGTTTCGGATGGACAGTCTAATCGAAGTCGGACTAGGCTTCGCTACAAACCAGAATACAATTTGAGAATTGATTTATGTCCAATAATGCGCGCCAATCCGACCTCGACTTTGCGGCGGATCTCTTCAAAGCAGCCGATAAGATGCGTGGCGGGCTGGAGCCGTCAGAATACAAGCACGTAGCACTTGGCCTGATCTTCCTGAAATATATCTCAGAGGCCTTTCAGGCGATGCATGATAAGCTCGCTGAAGACGAACTCGCCGACCCCGAAGACCCCGAAGAATACTTGGCAGAGCGTGTCTTCTGGGTACCAGAAACGGCGCGCTGGTCCCATCTCCAGCAAAACGCGCGGTCAGAAAACATCGGTAAAATTATCGATGACGCGATGGAGGCCATTGAAGCTGAACCAGCCAATGAGACACTGAAAGGTGTTCTGCCTAAAAACTATGCGCGCCCTACGCTCGACAAGACCATGCTAGGAGAGCTGGTTGATCTCTTTTCCAACGTCAAAATGCACGACGACGCTGACCGGGCGCGGGATCTGCTGGGCCGGGTCTACGAGTACTTTATCTCAGGCTTTGCCAGCGCCGAGGGAAAGCGCGGCGGTGAGTTCTTCACACCGCGCTCGGTTGTCCGCACCCTTGTTGAGATTCTCGAACCCTACCAAGGCCGCGTCTACGACCCTTGCTGCGGCTCGGGCGGCATGTTCATCCAGTCCGAAAAGTTCATCGAAGACCACGGCGGCAACCCGCTGAACCTCTCGGTTTATGGGCAGGAGATCAACCACACGACATGGCGGCTGGCCAAGATGAACCTTGCCGTCCACGGCATCGACGCTGACATCGCATGGGACAGTGCGGGAACATTTCACAAGGCAGCGCACCCTGGGCTAAAGGCCGACTACATCCTCGCCAACCCGCCCTTTAACATCTCAGACTGGGGCGGTGAACGGTTGCTGGAGGACGACCGCTGGCAGTACGGCATACCGCCCAAGAGCAACGCCAACTTCGCGTGGATACAGCACATTATTCACCACCTCGCCCCGCGCGGCCATGCGGGCGTTGTGCTCGCCAATGGCTCCATGTCCTCGCAAACCAGCGGCGAGGGCGAGATCAGAAAACGCCTGATCGAGGAAGACCGCGTCGATTGCATGGTCGCCCTGCCGGGGCAGCTGTTCTATTCCACGCAGATTCCCGTCTGCCTGTGGATTCTGAGCCGGGACAAATCCGCCAACGGACTAAGGGACAGGCGCGGAGAGGTGTTGTTCATCGACGCCCGCAACATGGGCCATATGGTGGACCGGGTGCGGCGCGAGTTCTCAGACGAGGACATCAACAAAATCGCGGGCACCTACCGCCGCTGGCGCGCCAAGCCAGAGACGCTGGAAGTGAAAGGCTGGGATGCCTACGCCGACGAACCGGGCTTCTGCAAGTCCGAAGGGCTAGAGACCATCCGCAAGTTCGACCACGTGCTGACGCCGGGGCGGTATGTCGGGGCAGCTGAGGATGAAGGCGACGGAGTGCCGTTTGAGGAGAAATTCGGCGCTCTTGCGTCTTTGCTTGAAGATCAAATCGCATCGGGAGACCAGCTCGCCACTCAAATTCGCGAAGTAATCAAAGGTACTCAGAAATGAGTGTCGATCCCCTTTTCTATCTCAAACAGGACTGGGAAGTCACGACGTTGGGTGACGTCGCGGCTCGCGGCGGCGGTTCGATACAAACTGGCCCGTTCGGGAGTCAACTTCATGCGTCGGACTACGTTGATCAAGGCATTCCATCGATCATGCCCCAAAACATTTCAACTGATCGCATATCGGAAGAGGGCATCGCTCGCATTACCGAAGATGACGCTGAGAGATTGTCCAAATATCGAGTTCGCACCGGAGACATCGTTTACAGCCGGCGCGGCGATGTAGAACGCCGCGCATTAGTGCGAGAAGAAAACGATGGTTGGCTCTGCGGCACTGGATGTTTGAAGGTAAGCTTTGGTGAAGGTGTCGTTGTCCCCGAGTATGCAGCGTTCTATTTGAGCCACCCTGCGTCTAAGGCGTGGGTCGTGCAGCATGCGGTCGGTGCTACGATGCCGAACCTGAATACGTCCATTCTTTCTGCTCTCCCATTCGTGTTGCCGCCTTCTGACGAACAAGAACAGATTGCAAATGCACTGTCAGCGCTCGACGACAAAATCGAGCTGAACCGGCGGATGAATGAGACGTTGGAAGAGATGGCGCGGGCGCTGTTTCGGGATTGGTTCGTTGATTTCGGCCCCACCCGCCGCCAGATGGAAGGCGCAACCGACCCCGCCGCCATCATGGGCCACGCCTTCCCCCCCGAAAAAGCCGTCACGCTCGCCTCACTCTTCCCCGCCAAACTCGGCGACGACGGCCTGCCGGAGGGTTGGGAGACACGCCCGCTTCAAACCGTAGTCGAACAGCAGAAGCAAACCGTCAAACCGGACCAGCACCTCGACGAGACGTTCGAGCACTTCAGCTTGCCAGCCTTTGACAAGGCCAAATGGCCGACAGTCGAACGTGGCGCGGAGATCAAGAGCAACAAAACGGCGGTTCCCGCCAACTCGTTGCTGATCTCCAAGCTCAACCCTCGCATCGAACGTGTTTGGGTCCCGCAGGTTGCGGGCGAGCATCGTCAGATATGTTCAACGGAGTTCCTGTGTTTTAATCCTGCGGCAGGTCTAGGGCGTGCCACCGTAGAAGCTCTGTTCCGATCAGACGTGATGCGAGAGAAGATGGCTGCGATGGTCACGGGCACCTCGAACAGCCATCAGCGCGTGCCTCCCAAGGTCCTCATGCAAGCGGACGTTCTGCTGCCTGTGGCCTGCGCAGCGGCGTTTGAAAAGGTGGCTCTACCGCTTCTGGAAAAGCGTCAAGCCAACGAACAAAAAAACCAAACCCTCGCCGAAATGCGCGACCTCCTCCTGCCCAATCTCATGTCCGGCGAAATCCGCTTGAAAGACGCGGAAGTGCCGGTGTGAGCGCTCTCTCGCTCACGCTTCAGTCTTTGCTTCGCCTCGGTTTTGTTGAACAAGCGCCGGAGTGGGGAATGCCCTGTGTCTCCTGCGAGCTCCCATACTTACCGCTGACATGCTGCGACGGGATCAGTAAGTATTTTCGGGAGGTAGTTTTGGTTTCAGGCATCTTCAATAACGGCCGCACTCTGTGCGAGATCAGTCATCAAATCCCGCCTGACCTGTCAACGGATGAAAGCGCAGCGGCCTGGTTGGTCTATGCTTTGCGGCAAAATCTGGATGAGCGTAGCTCTTTGCCTGATTGGGTTTCACTTGGGCGCGCCAATCAGATGCTAGTCCCGATGATCGCGGAGAAAGAGGCATATAAGAGCAGGCCAGCTTGCCACATCGAGGCTGATTTTGCTCGCATTCTCCGCGCGCGTATAACTGCGCTGATCGCGGAACTAACAAGCCATGCCTCGCTTCGGATCGAGTTTGACGGATCAATGCTGCAAGCTGTTGTGAACAAGGAAGTCGTCAAAGTGCCTGCTGAAGGCATTGCATGGAGCGGACAGATCGTTGTTCCTAACGCAAATGTCTTTGAGTTTCCGAAGCGTATAGCAGCGCAGGGAACCACTTTGGATTTTTGGGACGGTTCGATGGGTCTCGGCAGGCAACGATACCACGCGGAATGGGTGGAGGATGGTCGTCATGACTGATTTGGTGGGCATTTGCCACCTAGATGGGTGGCAGTCGACAAGAATTGACACCGGCTTGGCCATTTTCTGAGGAGAGACCGATTTGAGTTTCACTGAAGACCTTGTCGAACAAGCCGCTCTCGGCATCCTAGAGGAGTTGGGCTGGCGCTATCAGAACCCTATTGCGATCGCGCCGGATGGGCCCGAGAGGCTGCGGGTGTCCAATACAGAGACTGTCTTGTCTGGGGTGCTGGAAGCCGCGGCAAGGCGGCTAAACCCAGACATCCCGGATGACGCTTTACACTCCGCGCTTAAGCAAGTGCAGGTGTCCGAGATGCCATCTCTGATCGAAGAGAACCGTCGGATCCACCGTATGCTCGTTGATGGCGTCGACGTGGAGTATCGCCGCCCAGATGGGTCCATCAAAGGCGACAAAGTGCGGCTGATCGACTTTGTTGACCCTGCCAATAATGACCTGATGGTTACGAACCAGTTCACCGTAGTCGAGGGCGGGCACAATCGCCGCCCTGATGTGGTGGCATTCGTGAACGGGCTTCCCCTAGTGGTGATTGAGCTAAAGAACGCCGCCAGCGAAAACGCGACAATCGAAGATGCTTTTAATCAGCTTCAAACCTACAAGGCCCAAATTCCATCTCTGTTCCGCACCAATGCCGCTCTAATAACCTCAGACGGACTGTTGGCGCGTGTTGGTTCGCTGAGTGCGGGTGAGGACCGCTTTATGCCCTGGCGGACCGTGACGGGCGCCCAAGGTGACTTCACGCCTGAAGGACCGAAAGAGATGGAGACGCTGCTTCGTGGTCTCATGCAGCCAGAAAAACTGCTGCAATTGGTGCGGGACTTTACCGTGTTTGGCGACAAAGGTGATGGCGTTTTCAAGATTATTGCCGGGTATCATCAGTTCCACGGTGCGCGGAAGGCTCTCACCAGCGCAGTCAGAGCGGTTGATGAACTTGGAGACCGTAAGGTCGGAGTCATCTGGCATACGCAAGGTTCCGGTAAGAGCTTCTTGATGGCGTTCTTCGCGGGGCTTCTGGTCAGAGCACCTGAGCTGCAAAACCCGACTATCCTTGTCGTCACAGATCGTAATGATCTGGATGATCAGCTTTACGGCACCTTTTCTTTATGTCGCGACTTGGTTCGTCAGACCCCGGAGCAGATCAAAGATAGGGACGATTTACGTCAAAAATTGGATCGGCGATCAGGTGGCGTTATCTTTTCCACGTTGCAAAAGTTTTCGCCGATGACAGGTGAGGAGGACTTCCCGGTACTCTCTGACCGCCGCAACATCGTTGTTATCGCGGACGAAGCGCACCGTAGCCAATATGGGTTTGATGCCAAATTAGATCGCGCCACGGGCGCGCGCAAATATGGTTATGCACATTACCTGCGGCAGGCTTTGCCAAATGCTTCCTTCGCCGGGTTTACGGGAACTCCGATCGAAGCCGCTGACGTAAACACCCCAGCCGTTTTCGGCGACTACGTCGATGTGTACGACATCAGTAGAGCGGTGGAAGACAAGTCTACCGTTCCGATTTACTACGAGAGTCGCCTAGCGCGTGTAGAGCTCGAAACAGCGAAGCTGCCTGAGATTGACGCCGCCGTTGACGCATTGTTCGACGATGAAACGATCTCCGAACAGGAGAAAGCTAAATCAAACTGGAGCAGCGTAGAGCGCCTTGTTGGCGCACCACCAAGACTGGACATCGTCGCTCAAGACATCGTCAATCATTTCGAAGATCGGCTTGAGGCCATGGCTGGTAAGAGCATGATTGTCTGCATGAGCCGTGCTATTTGTGTGGATCTCTACAGTCGAATAACGGCACTACGCCCTGAATGGCATTCAGAAGATGACAAAGAGGGGGCGATCAAAGTCGTGATGACTGGTTCTGCCTCTGATCCGCTGGAGTGGCAGCAGCATATCGGGAGCAAGATGCGCCGCGACCTGTTGGCTAAGCGCGCGCGCAATCCGGCTGATCCGCTGAAGATGGTGATTGTTCGCGACATGTGGCTGACAGGCTTCGACGCGCCTTGCATGCACACGATGTATATCGACAAGCCGATGCGTGGTCATGGTTTAATGCAGGCGATTGCGAGGGTGAACCGAGTGTTCAAAGATAAGCCCGGTGGGCTTGTAGTGGACTACATCGGTATAGGCCAGAATTTGAAGAAGGCTCTTCAAAACTACACAGCAACTGACCGCGACCAAACCGGAATTGATGAGGAGGAAGCCGTTGCGGCACTTCAGGAGTTGGTCGAGCGATGTCAAAACTTCTTTTCAGGCTTTGACTATCGGGCAGGCATCGATGGGACGCCTCAGGAACGCCTACAGGCCCTCGCTGGAGCCATGGAATGGGCTTTAGAAAAGCAAAAGGCAGGTGCTGATAGGGCTCGTGACGAGAAGGCCAAGAAAGCGGAGTTGACGTACTATGCGGACTTGGTCTCGAACCTATCCAAGGCCTTCGCGCTGGGATCGGCTAGCGACTATGCCCAATCGGTCAAAGAGGAGGTTGGGTTCTTCCAAGCCGTGCGTGCGGCACTTTCCAAGACGTCACCTAAGTCTAGGATGAGTAAACGTGAGAAAGAGTTCGCCATTGGTCAGTTGATTTCTGATGCCATAGCAGATGCCAGTATTATCGATGTCCTCGCTGCAGCGGGCATGCGCACGCCTGAAATCTCTGTGCTGTCTGAAGAATTCTTGTCCGAAATCCAAAACATGGAGCACAAAAACCTCGCCCTAGAGGCGTTGCGCAAGCTGTTGGCTGGAGAAATCAAAGCTCGGCAGCAGAAGAACGTCGTCGAGGCAAAAGCCTTCTCAGAGCGGCTAGAAGCCGCTGTCGCACGCTACCATGCAAACGCCATCACGAGCCTTGAAATGATCCAAGAGCTGATTGACATGGCCAAGGATTTACAAGCGTCTGTCCAGCGTGGTGACGATCTTGGCTTAGGCGAGGAAGAGCTAGCCTTCTATGACGCACTCGCTCAAAACGAGAGCGCTGTCGAAATGTTGGGTAACGAAGAGTTGCGGAAGATTGCTCACGTTCTCGTCGAGCAGCTTCAGAAAAACGTGACAGTCGATTGGCATCTTAAAGAAAGCGCCCGAGCAAAGCTCCGCATCTTGGTCCGCCGTATCCTCAAGAAGTACGGCTACCCCCCGGATTTAGCGCCGATTGCCATCAACACAGTTCTTGGCCAGGCGGAGACTTTGCTGAAGTGGGGCACCTAAAGCTGAGAGAGGTGCTTGAGGGCATCAAGGTGCTTATGCTTATATCTGGGGATTGGCCTACAGTCCAAGAACACCTGAAACGTGCATATCCCGAATATGATGAAACATTGCAGCTTACATTTCTGGATAAGTTGAAAATTTCAGGCTGATTCACCGAATAAGAAACGAGCAGTAATTTGGCTATTTCCTATCACCCTCCGCGTGGGGCTATCGTATGTGCAAACTTCGATCAGGGCTTCAAGGTGCCAGAAATGGTGAAGCGTAGGCTGTGCGTAGTTCTATCGCCGCAGATTGAGGCACGGCACGGGCTTTGTACCGTAGTTCCACTAAGCACATCAGAGCCTGAGGTGATTCAGGCTTACCACTACAAGTTTCAAATACCATTCCAGATGCCAAAAAATTGGGGTAATCAGCCACGTTGGGCGAAATGCGACATGATCTGTGCCGTTGGATTCCATCGGTTGGATTTGCTGCGTCTAGGCAAGGATGCTCAGGGGGGGCGAAAGTATCAACTTAACTCCTTATCCAGCACACATTTACGACATATTAGTAACGGTGTGTTAGCAAGCTTGGGGCTTCCCCCTTTGACAGAGTTGAAGTGAGTTCTTATGTTAGAGGTGTGGCGGCGCTGCTTCGGCATCCGCATTAAGACCCTACCAAGGGCCACTGGCCGACGAAGCGAAAGCAAGTTTCTGGTCAGTGCTGTGAGGCCCCATCGGCGAAAGCCTTTGGGGCTTTTGCTTTTCTGGATGGCTAGTTAAATATACGAGCCTCTTTGATATCGTAGGGGCTCAATAGAAAAATTTTACTTAATCTATTACCGTTTTAAACGAAAATTGCTCCTCAGATCCTGCTAGCGAATGCTGACGAAAGTGCGCCATGAGTAAATTTAAGCAATTGGTAAGCTGTATGCTTTCAACTGGAGGCGTAACGAACGCATTAATTCGTGTGGAAAACTGGCGCATCACCAACTTGTTAAGTAGCCGAAACAAAGTGGTCGGGTGGCCGCCCACGGCACGTTCGCCTCGAGACCTGCCTGAGAACAAAGGCTGCCGCGCCTGCTTCTCTCAACCCCAGCCGACTGACCGGACCGAGGGAGAGAAACCCACAGGCCGCTTAAGTACAGCGGCCCGGAGCTTTACGCAGCTTTGATGGTGTCGATTGCTACGACCATCATTCCCGTCAGGTGCCAAATTGCCGCCATCAGTATGCCCATATTAAACGCAAACTCGTTGGCGCAGCTCTGCTTGAAGAACTCGCCTTCGAGGAACATGCAGGATCCCTTGCAGAGCTGAACGACAGGGCATGCCATGCATTCGTCTCGGAAGGCAAAATGCGTCGAGGTGTCGAGCGCGATGTCCTCAAAGGCCTCCACATGACCGATCTTATGCTCGCCCTTTGCCCCGGTGTTTTGGCAAGTCATTACGTTGCCGCGGAGATCGACGGCGATGGTGTCTTCGCGGTCCATTCCGCATTTCTGCCCGAGGCCATCAATGCTGCGGCGCCGTTGGATCGATTGGTAGAACTCGTCGATCCGGTCTCCGAGCCCAAAGGCTTGTGGGTCGTTTGCCAAGGCCTCAAATATTGACTGCGTAAGGCCTTGGAGCTGGGCCGGCTCAAATCGTCCTGTGCCGAGCGCAGTGGCCGCGTCATAGACGTTCACAACGCCCTCGAGGCCTACAAAAGCCTCAGGGCCCACCTTGTCGGCGAACCAATCGCGCAGCGCTTGCAGGTCATGGTGCTGCTGGGTGATCACGGCGTTAAAGCCGACCATTCCCGGCCGCTCGGCCAGCAGGGCATCGATCCAGCGGCGCTTTTGAGGATCGTCCAAGGGATCAGGCCCGCGCAAATGCTGTCCCGGTCCGTCGTGAGAAATAGTGATGCCGATGTCGTACTTGGCGATGAAGTCGAGTTTTTCGCGGTCAAAGAGCGAGCCGTTGGTGATGATGGAAAACCGGGCGTCGGGGAACCGTTCGGCGAGAGCCGGCAAAAGGCGTTTGATTTTTGCCCAGTAGACAAAAGGCTCGCCGCCCCAAACCTCGATCTGCTCTGGTGCGTCCGTCATCCACCCCTCAAGCTGCGTGAGGAAGTTTTCAACGTCGCTGAGCTTTGAGATGGTCGCGTCGGAGATCTGGAAGGCTTGGTTGCAATAGCTGCACGCGTAATTGCACGACAGGCCAAGCTGAATTTTCAGCACACGAGGCGCACGAGATTTGCCGAGGGGCTTGTCTTTGGCCACTTTCGGTACCGAGGGAAACTTGCCGGGATCAACCGGCAGGGGCAGCCCGTCGCATTCGGAAGTGTGAGCGTTGTAGCGGATGGAACTTCTGGTGCCATCAGGCGCCTCTAGGGTGAGATCAAACCACATCAGTCAAAAAGCCTTTCCTCAAGGTCGTCGGGCAGGTTGACGCGGAAGTTTGCGACGACCTGCACATGGGGCGTGCAGCCCTGATAGGGGTGCTGGTTGTGAGGGATATGTGAAGGGAAAAACACCGAGAGCCCGGGGCGCGGGTTTACGGAGTATCCATGGCGCTGCTCGTAAGGGAGCCGGCCTTCGTCAAAGTAGCGCGATGGGTCCTCGATCACAAAGCGGGGGGTGCCAACGCTATTGATCGGCTGACCCGCTCCGCCTCCGGTCAGGAAGTGCACGCAGGTCAGATCGCCTTCTCGGCTGTCCTTATGAGTGGAGATGAACCCGTCGGGCGCAATGACGAGCGCACGGTTCTCACAATGGTCGGGATCGAGGTAGGAAGAGCAAGGTCCGAGCACTGCCCGCGCGCAGGTAAAGAGATGCGCCTTCAGGGCCTGACCGGCCTCGCTCCGTTCCAAGATCCCGCGCACCCGCCGCTTGGATGCGCTGAGCGCATCTGTCGTCTCCGCATTACCCACCGCCGCGATCGCCTCCGCCGCCAGCTGGCGGTTCACCGGCCAATCAACCGGCGTCTCAAAGAAGCTGATCCTTGTAGGCCAGAGCTCAAGGTTTGTGTTCTTCACCTCCATCCTCAGCACCGGCAATTGCAGTTGCAATTAAAACTATAGCGGTTGGCCGCCACTGTTACTGCGCCTGAGGTGCCGCCGCCCGAGAGGCTGTGTACGGCGCAATTGACGACGCAGTTGCAATTCCCACCGTGGCCTTGGACGATCCGTGGAAAATGATATCCCCCACTCCCCGGTGTGCCGTTGCTCACGGTCACAGACGTGATGTCACCGGCTCCAATGGCGGGCTTGTTGGCGATGCGTGACCAATCGACGGTGCCGCTGTCGCTAATGACGATGGTTGAGCCGACTTTGTAAGCCATGGGGGCCTCCTTACGTTTGATGGGCTAGGATCTCGGAAAGGCCAGCCTTGCAGTGAGAATTGGGAAGTTCGAGCGAACACAGGACCGGAATGCACATCCGCTCCGCGCCCTCAAAATATGTGCTGTCATGGGGCACATGGCCCTCGAAGATCAGCATGGAGCCTGTGCGCGGCTCCACCGCATACCAGCCGCCGACGTAGGCTTCGGGATTGCGACAGGGCCAGAGCCTCTTGCCCACATTCGCGGGATCGTAGAAGCGCACCGCCCCGCGATGCAGGGACGTGTCCGGGCAATCCGCGTCTAACGTGACCCGCGGGTAGTAAGTGCAGACAATGTCGGTCTGGATGTGCGTGTGGGTGTTGATGCCTACGTTCTCGCGATTAGCGCGGCGCTGCCAGAAGGTGTCTGACATCATGGCGATCTCGCCCGTGTGATCATAGTCATAAGCCAGTTGTAGGTATTCTCGCACGGCGGCTGAGACCATTTCTGCAAGGGCCGCCACTTCTGGGCCTTTACGGTCCATCAGAAAGTTGTGGCGCAGATGGCCAAGGTGGTTTGTCTGATCCCCCACATTACGCCCGTCACCGGCGTCTTGAATACGGTTGGCCACAGCGTCCTCGGCCGCCAGCGCGTATAGCCGATCGTTGAAGCCCTCGGGCATCTCCCAGTGCTTGTGTATGACGAAGGCGGGATAGATCAGCTGGAGCTCGGTGGTGGTCTCGATTTGCATCAAACGACCTCCACCATGACTTTGCCGATGGAGGTGTAGTGCTCGGTGTTGATCTTGACCGCGATCTGATCGCCGGGGCGGAGGCCCAGAGCCTCAATCGCAAAGCTGCCCACACCGTCTTCATTCGTTACCAATCGCCGTTTGGGCAAATAGCCGGCGTCGCTGTCGAGCTTCAGTGTCAGAGCGTGGGGGCAGGGCGCCCCATCCCTATTCCACTTCAACGCAATCGGCATCTCTACTCGCCCGCCGGCCGGAACCGTAACTGCTGCGGTCGCCACCGCATGGAAGTAAAACTGCTTGAACCACTGCCCATCATTCGGGATCGTTGCGTCATCGATCCGGCCAGCAACGGTGGTGCCGTTCAGCAAGATCGGGTCTTGGTCGCATAAGAGCTCCACCCGGGTCCCAGTGAGCGGCCCCGCAATCGGCATAAAGATGACGAGGGCGTTTGAGGCTTGGGTGCGGGCCCGGTGCCGGAAGGAGGTGTCGACCTTCTCACGCGCGGACCTGGCAAAGCGGTTGCGCCAGGGCAGGGGAAAGCCCGCATTGTCGGTCATAATGTCGATGAGCGCGTAATCGGTGATTTCATCGTGGCCGACCATGCCGTCGAGGAAGATGTAGGAGCGGCCTTTGTAGACCGCGCCATGGGGGCATCCCGGCAGGTCGGGCACAAAGACGCCATTGCCCTCCAGATCGACAAATCCGGCCTTGTTTAAGCTTTCCTGCGGCTCCTCGAGCGCCTCCTTCAAATCTTGCCAAGCAATCTCGCCAATATAGTCAGGCGCGACTTGTCCCTCTTGGCATGGCTCAAAAACAACCATGCCGGCGTAGGTATCCTGAACATCCACCGCGTAATGAAGGCGCGCAGACGTGTTGTAGATGACGTGCAATCCCGTCTCGATCATGGGGTGGTCCTTTTAAGCTGCTCGACCTCGGCTGCGAGGTCTTTGATGGCTTCGACGAGAAGCCCGACGAGGTTGCCATATGCCAGCCGCAGCACGCCCTCTGCCTCGATGACGGCTTCTGGGGCTACCGCTTGGACATCCTGAGCGATCAGGCCGATTTCTCGGCTTCCGCCCTCGATCATGTTGTAGGTAACGCCTTTGAGCGCCTGCACCTTTTGGAGCGCGTCAGCGATTGGTGTGACGTTTGTCTTCAGACGCGCATCGGAGGACGACACGAAGTTCGGGGCCGTTACGGTGCCGGAAAAAGTGGCGCCAGACAGCCGCGCAAAAGCGCTGGCGTGACTGCCATCCAAGAGGTCCGCATCAATCCCGGAACCAGATCCATCCACGGTTTTCAGCTTGTCGCGCACTTGAGCGGCTGTGTCTGGCGATCCGTTTGCACCCGCGGGACCTTGGGGGCCAGCCGCACCGGTCAGCCCAGTCGGGCCTCGCGGGCCCGTTGGTCCGGCTGGACCGGTTGCGCCTTGAGGACCCGCTGGACCGGTTGCGCCGGTGTTGCCTTTGGGACCGGTGGCGCCTGATGCACCTGTAGCGCCCTTCAAGTTTACGTAAGCGCCCCAAGTGGTGCCGGTGTGAAACCGCAGACTTGTCCCAGACCACTGATGCGCTGGCGTTGGACCAGTTGCACCTGCCGGGCCTTGCGCGCCCATGGCACCTGTCGGCCCAGTCGGACCTCGCGAGCCTGTTGCTCCAGTGTTGCCTTGGGGGCCGGTCGGCCCAGCCGCACCAGTCGCGCCTGTGGTCCCTTTGAGATTTACGTAGGCCCCCCAAGTTGAACCGTTAAAAAAACGGAGGCTTGTACCGGACCATTGGTGGGCGGGGGTTGGCCCCGTAGGACCTGTCGCGCCTTGAGGCCCCGCGGCGCCGGTGCTGCCTGTATTTCCCTTTGGGCCGGTTGCGCCGGCTAGGCCTTGTGGCCCAACTGGTCCAATAGGCCCCTGCGGCCCAATTGGGCCTGTGGCACCCTGCGGCCCGGTTTGGCCAAGCTCAATGATGCTTTCCGAAACTGCCACTCGCTTGAGAAACAACTTACCATCCCGGACGTTGACCGCGAGCTCACCCTCTCCCAATTGGGCCGTGCTCGGAACGCGCCCCGCAACGGTTGTGCGCTTAAGGCTGATGGTGTTTGTCATCGCGCATCCTCCTTGAACTTTTCGAATTCAGACGAGAGCTCCTTAATCGCCTCGACCAAGAGCCCGACGAGGCTCCCGTAAGCGACCCGCAGCAGGTCATCGACTTCAAAGACGGCCTCGGGGGCGACGGCCTCCACATCTTGTGCGATGAGGCCCATTTGACGGCCTGTGCGGTCGTTCATCAAAAAGGTTGCCCCGGTCAGACGCTTAACCTTCTCAAGCGCGTCGGGGATCTCGGCAATGTCAGACTTCAGGCGAACATCAGACGAAGAGACAAAGTTTGGCGCCGTCACGACACCGGAAAATGTCGCCCCTGAAATCTGAGCGAAGTCAGCCCCGTGCTTGCCATCCAAAAGGTCAGCATCGAGCCCAGAGCCCGCCCCATCGAGGCCTTTAACTCTGTTGAAGACGTCCTGCGACGACAACGGCGGCGGGGTCGCATCGACTATAGTCTCCGTGCCGTTGATGTTGCGCTTAAAGAACATCTTGCCGTCGTGCGTGTTGACCGCCAGCTCCCCCAGCTCGAGCTGGGACGTTGTTGGAACCTTGCCCGGCACGGCCGAGCGCCGCATTTTAATCGTGCTTGCCATATGGCTGCCCCCTGGTTTTCCGCATGTGGGATGACAGGGGCTTTAGCCGGCCCCTTTGTTTGGCTTCAAAATGTTCCGAAGTCGAAGTTGATGCCGTTGATTGCGCCGCCCGAGATCGAGACGCTGTTTGAGGACTGCGTTGCCATCGTCCCAAGACCAAGATTTTCTCGCGCGGCTCCGGCGCTGGTCAGGTCTGATAGGTTGGACGACTTGGAGAGCTTTGAGGCCAGACCGTTTGTCACGGTTGCCGCAAAATCCGGGTCGTCGCCCAATGAGGCAGCCAGCTCGTTGAGCGTATCCAGCGCACCCGGGGCAGCATCGATCAGTGCGCTAATTGCGGCCTGCACGAACGCGGTGTTGGCGATCTGGGTGGTGTTGGTTCCTGCGGCCGCATTTGGTGCGGTTGGCGTCCCAGAAAGCGCAGGAGACGCTAAAGGCGCCTTGGCGTTAATCGCGGCCTGCAAACCTGAAACGTCGCTAATCGCGTGCCCGTGGCTGTTTGCGGCTTTGCCGTCTAGCGCTCCTTGCAGCCCGGAGACGTCAGAAATGTTGTGCCCGTGGCTTGCATCAGCTTTATCCGCAAGGCCGTTATCAAATTGGGCTTTGCGCACAAGGTCTGTGGAGCCCGAGGCATCCTGTGACGAGCGCGGCGCCGACGAAAAGGTCTTGCGACCGCTGATCGCCTGCGAGGTTGTGGCATCGACAAAGGCACCGCGCCCTGCGACGGGGACAACAGAAGTCGCACGGCCCGAGCCATCATCACCTTTACCGATGTAGAGCGTGTCATCGACCTCGTTGTGGGCAACTTCGCCTGATTTGAGGGATGCGGGCGCTCCCGCGTTGCCGGATACTCGGCGCTTAAACTGGATCGTGTTGGCCATCAGAAAAAGCCTCCGTTAATTGGTGCATCGGTTGGAAGAATTGTAATGCCCGGGTCGCCGCGTTCGCCCTGTGGCCCCGTCTTGCCGTCTGGGCCCGGAAGGCCAAGAATTTTGACTTTGCTTGCGGCTTGCGCAACACGCACCTTGACGCGAGAAACAAGGACCGGCCCGGTTGAAGAGAAAACTTGGATTTCGTCAGTCATTGCGCCCCCCGTGTCACTGGGAGCATCACCGGGACCTCCACAAAGAAATTCAGGTGCAACTGCGGTGACAAATCCTCCCGCACGACATCAAAGATCACGCTGCCTGGCCGGATGCCCGCGGTGTCGGCCGCAGAGATCACAATTCTGATTTCCCTGTCTGAAAGGCGCACGATCCCGCCGTTGTCGGAGGTGAGATCAGAAGCGATCTGATCGGAAGAGATCTTCTCCCGAACATGCGCCCGGAACTTACCCGCTTCTGGAAACAACGCCGCGTCTGCCTCAATTTCTAGCGTGTAGGCGTAGCCAATCAGGATGGCGGGGCCTTCGAAGGTGTTCGTGGTCATGGTTCCCATCCGCAAATTTGCTCGCCCAGCTCGTTGTGAGCCACAATTTGCCCCAATGTTGCGTTGGTGAGCCGGTCATTTATTGAGGGCCGAATTGGGTCAGCCCAGTCGCATTCACTCAGAAGGGGGCGAAGGTCTTTGCATCCAGCGGTCAAGCCGGCGCTTAAGATCAGCAAGATCTGCGTTAAGCACCTCATGGCGGGTCTCCTTTGCGGTCTGCATCGCACGGATGCGCGCATCAGCTTTCCGAATTGCGAGCTCGGCTTCGGCCTCAAGGCGGCCTTTGCGAACAATCGCCATGGCGGCGAACGCAACGGCTGCTGCTAGCCCGATCCAGAGAGCCGTCTTTCGCCCAACTCCGAGCAAGAACTTTGTGATTATGACGTTCATAAGGTCCGCCCCGTTTGGTGATCTTCAATGCGCGCGTTTCGCGCCTTCAACGCGTAGAGGATCAGGCCGATGAACACGGCCGCACCGACCCAAGGCAGTGCCGCCGGGAGCCAAGCATCGAGGCCCAACGCGACAAGAACTCGGCTCGTCATATCGCGGGCGCTTTCTGCCTCATTTAACGCTGGGGCGATTTGAGAGCCGACGGAGCCACCAGCGCCGCACAAACCCAGACCAATTTGGGCGTTTGACGCTGCAATGATGCGGCTGTTAGCCGGCATGCCGGTCTGGCGCTTTTTTGAAATCACTCGGGCTTGAGCACTTTGCAGGGCATCCGAAAGCGTCCCGTCAATGATCGGAACGAGAGGCAAAGCATTTTCGTCACGAAACGCGAGGATTGCAGCCCGTGTTCGTGGACCGAGCACACCATCAACCTCGTCCACCTCGTGGTAACCAAGCGCACGCAAGCGTGTCTGCACACTATAAATGTTCATCGTGGCCGAAGGCGCGACATTGCCGGCCCGGCGAATGCCCAAAAGCCTTGAGGTGGCGTATCTTTTCACGTTGACCGCGTCCGCTTGATTGCCACCAAGCACTTCAATGGACGCCTCGCCGACTGCCCGAACGAAGAAGGCGACATGACCCTGCCAGCCGCTTGGATCGCCGCGAGAAAAAACAACAATGTCTCCCTCCTGAGCCTGCGACAACTCCACTGGCACGCCCCAATCGAGATAGGATCGTGCGTTAAGCTTTCGGGTTGAGCGCAATCCGGCTTGCTCAATGCAATGGCCCACAAACGCTGCGCACCAAGCGACGGCATCATGCTCGACCCAATCGTGGCCGACTGTCGCGTACATCTGGAGAATTGTGGGATTGTTAGCCGCATCAGGCCCCTCTGTGGTGCCGATGTAGCTCTGGGCGATCTGAAACGGTGTCATGTGATCTCCAAATACCTCAACAGGCCGCCAAAACGGGCGCTGGAGGCTGGTTGCAGACTTTGTTTAGGGTGCGTGGCGTGGAAGGCGTGTGCGGAGCTTTAGCAGAGCCTTTAACGCCGCGAATTATGGGACCCATCGGAAAAACGGTCGAGCAGAAACTCGTAGAGCCGGTCGATCTTGCCCTCAATTCCATCAAAGCGTTTCACGATGGCCGGCTGATCGATTTTGGCGACCTCGATCTCAAGTGCGACGACCCTGCCACGAATGTCGCTGACATCGGTTTTGATCGTTTCAATTTCGCGCTCGGTCGTGTCGTCTTGCGGCCGGATGGTGCGCCATAGCTTGACGATCGCCAATAAAGCGCCGGCTAAGCCGCCAAGCCCGATAATGAAGTAAATCACCGCTGGGATGCTACCGACCCAATCCTGCCCCATGCCTAATTCCTTTGTCGTGAAGTGCCCGCTTGCGCGGGGAATTGGGGCCGGTCGAGCTGCGCCGGCCCCACGATCGCCTGTCGCTAAACGGCAACGCATCCTCTTGGTGAGTGAAGAGCGGCCGCTTCAATAGCCGCCGCCATCCAGAAGCGCTTCAAAGACACTGTCGGAGCTGTCCCGGTAACGGAGCGTTGGCGGGTTGGTGCTTGTATCCAGCCAAAGCATGCCTGGGGCCGTGCCTCCGGGTTCCTGCGCGCCTGAGCTTAGGGTTTGCAGGGCCGCGATGACCTGATTGAGTTGGGCCCGGACTGCGGCACCGCTATCATTGACGATAATAAAGCTAGGCACTTGGGCCATTATGCCACCTCATCCGCTATGAGCCGCAATTCTGAAACGATTGGCGTGAACGCCGGGTCGTTTGTTGAAAGCCGGGCCCTGGCTTCAACCGCCCAGGCCTCGATCTCGCTGTTGTCGATCCGCCCCCAAGGCCCCCAAGCGGGGTTTGGTTGGCTTGGATCGTCGTCGGTCTCTCTGACTTCAAGAACCACGTCGATTTCAGCGCCGGCAGACCCATCAAAATCGGCCCACGTGTCGATGTAGGCTGCCCGATCATCGATGAAGTCCGATAGAGCTGCTGCTCCGACCAGAATATCTGACCGCAAACGGATGTGCTTTAGCGCGCCAAAATCAAGGCGACCCGAGAAGTTGTAGAGCCCTTCGGTTGCCGAAACGATAGGTGAGCCAGAGGCATCCAATCCTGTCGCCAGCCGCAGCGTATTAGCCGCTTCGACAACTCCAACTTTGGCCCCAGAAAAGCCCGGGTCTGCTGCGAGAGTGTTGAGCTGGGAAAAGCGCAGGATCTGCACACCCTTGGTCGAGACCGAAGTCACCGGTCCTGCGCGCCCCTCACTATCGACTGCCCGCAGCAGATAGCGGCCCGGCTTGAGGGGCACGACCGCAATCGCCTCGCCCCCTGAAACCTGATCCATCAGCGTTGAATTGGCCCAAGAGGAGCCGACTTCCTTGCTATGACGGATAAGAACGTTTCCACCGACGCGAACATCGACATCAACGGACCTTTGCCACTTTAGAATGGCAAGGCCGCCCGCGCTTTGAATGGTCAAGTCCTGCAAAATGGCCGGGGGTGCGGTTAAGCCGACCACCTCGCGGGCACCCTCTCTCCAGATCGAGGAGACACCAGCCACCGAAATTGCCTTGACCCGGAATTCCCATTGGCCGGGGGCAATGTCGCGCAACTCCATTAAAGTGCCTGTTGTTCGCCCGTAGTCTTGCCACTCGCCGCCATTACGCCGCGCTTCAAACTGGTACGTGTCCACAAAGCCGCTCTGCGCCACGTCCCAAGTCACGCGAAGCAAAACTTTAACGGCCGAACCGTCTCGTGTGACGTAGAGCTCCTCGGCACCTGAAGGCCGGCCGGGAGGTGGCACATCAAAAGCCGAGGGCAGGTTTGTGCGCGGCGCGGCTGCATAGATTTGCTCCTCAGAAGCCGACCAATCGTAGACCAGCGGAGAGGTTTCGCGCAGGATCAATTCCGGTGCGATCCTTGCGCCATTGCCGATCTGCGTCAGATCGAGCCGCACAGATTGAACCTCAAATGGCTTGCCGGCCTGCGTGTGATCTCCGGTAAAGCCCCAACGCTCGTATTTGAAAAACGCGGTTTCTCCAGCGGACACCCGCCAAGCTTTCAATTTGCCGCTGATCTTGACCATCTGCTGGCGGCGATTGGTCTCCAGCGCGACCTTTGCAAGCCTTTGTGCGGCCGAAGCAGAGATCGTGAACGGCAGGGAAATGTCCCGCCAAACCTGCTCGCCTTCGTCCTCCTCACGGTAGAAGTCTGAGGCGTAAGCCGGAAAGTCGTCTGGCTGCCAGTTATTCTCCGGGCTCACAAATTGGCCGCGCACCGCGTTGAAGTTGGATGTGCGGCTTTGCCGTGTGGTCAAGGCAATGCCGCCTTCGCGCACGTCGTCGCTTGTCAGGACTTCTGTGGGGATGCGGTATGCGCCCGCGCGCAGGCGCCACTGCCCGGACTGCCAAACCGTGCGGCCCGCCATAGCGGTCAACATGGCCTCAATAATAGTCTTGGGAGGCTCGGAGAGCGAAACCACCCCATTGCAGGTGTAGCGGCGCTCCGTGGCGCCGTCCGATAAAGGGACGGTTTCGTCACAGATGTTGGCGGCTTCCACTAGGCTGTTAGCCTCGATGCCGTCATCCGCGCCAATTCCAGCGCCAATGCCAAAATTCGGGTGTGCCATATAGTCCGCCACGCACAGCGCCGCGTTGCTGGTATAGCCCCGGGTGTTTGTGCGCGGATCCAGAACGTCGCTTTTGCCCTCCAGATCGACCGTGATGTTGGGAATGCCTACGGGGAAGGCGTCCTGATCGTAGGTCAGGCGCAAATAGATGGCGGCGCACCCAGCGATCCGGTGCTGCTCTGTCCAAAGATCAGGCGCGGCCTCAATAAGACCGGCAAAGGCCTCTTGGTCCAAATCGCCTAAGCGCTTTTCGACAGTGACCTTGTCCTCCCAGCGTCCTTGCGCGGCCCCTTCGGCGTCAACGGCCTCCTCGCCTTCAAAGTAAATCGATCCGATCGAATTTACTTTGTGGCCGGCAAGCACGATCACCAGATGCAGGTATTTGTCTTTTTCTCCTGTCGAATGGAGAAAAGTGATGACCCCACCTTTGCGCGCGCGGCCATAAACCATCTCTCGCGGCATAGCTGGCTCGCGAACGGTGACCGTGCGCGCCTGCATCTCGATCTGGCCCATTGAGGGCTTTGGCATCATCGAGGATGCGGCGGCTGACAGCAGCATCGAAGCGCCGAAATTGGCCGCAAAGCCGATCAACCCGCCAGCGGCAAATGCCGCCGCTACACCACCCGCCGCAATTGCAGCGCCCCCAAGGGCTACAGCTCCAACGACAACAGGTGGCATGTGCTAAGTCCTCCAAGCCAAACGGCAGTTTGAAAGGGGTAAAAAACTCAGGCCATCAGGCCCGACAAAAGCAACGCCCGCCCCAAGGCAAACGCCAAAAGCCTCAGGGTCGCTGCCGAGCACCAGATCTCCACGTTGTGCCAGCAGCACAAACTTAAGTGGTTCTCCCAGCAGGTTCCGTCCTCCGGCCTCAAGGTCTGACCACCCGAGCTTTCGAAGGACGCGCTTTGCGCCCAGAGGGGTTGTGTACCGGCCGCGCCATAAAGCGGCATCGTCTTGGCCGCCGGTCAGCTTCCGACGGACGTCAAACGCCCAAGTTGCGCAATCGTGGCTCCCCCATTCAAAGGGCTGAATGCGCGCGTGTGCCACGGCGGTTGCAAGGCATTGCTCCCAGTCTGGAATTCGGCTCATCCTCGGCCCCACGTGATATCTTTGTCTTGGATGGAAGTGACGTGCTCAAACCCCCGGTCGCCCGGGTGCAGCACTTGCTGGCTTTCATGCGTGTATCGCCAGCTTCGCGCGGTCCCTAAATCAATCAGCCGGCTCTCATAGGAGATTGTTATCGTGCAAGATGCACCATCTTCGCTGATTTCCGGCACGTCGAGACGGCCTGAGAAAGCTTGCACCGGGTTTGCGATAACCTCTCGGTCGGGCGTGAGCATGGCCAGCCAAATGCGGCCGGGCTTGCCCTGACGCGCTTCCTCAATCGCAAGTCCGATCAGGTTCATTGGAACGCTGGACAGCGAAACGGTCGTCCCAGAGGCGACAACCTCTGAGGTCTCCTCTAACGAGCCAAGCCCCATGAGTGCCCCTGCGCCGGTCCAAATCTGATCATTCCACTCGATGTCGTGGGGGCCGGTCCACAGTCGCACCCAGCCCGAAGCAAACTCACCTTCAAAGAAGATTGCGGGGAAAAGCTCGCCACTTTCCATTGCCGCTAGATAGCCTTGGGTCGCTTCACGGGTCA
Source organism: Thalassobacter sp. (assembly GCF_982993085.1). Lineage (NCBI taxonomy): Bacteria > Pseudomonadati > Pseudomonadota > Alphaproteobacteria > Rhodobacterales > Roseobacteraceae > Thalassobacter > Thalassobacter sp. Next base: position 25,182 of record NZ_CEZFMW010000031.1, read on the forward strand.
TAGAGCTTCTCTTGCGCTAAAAGTGATTTGATACTTTCCAGCTCGACTGATTTGCGCGGGCACCGGCTCGTTCAAACGCAGCACTGCCTTTGGTCGCCCAACGTTCAGTTCAGTGCCCGCCGATGGAGAAGACCGCAATCGTGGCACAAAGCGCAGCGTGGCTTCACCGGTGGCGTCTGAGGACACGTCCTCGGTCACTTGATAGAGCCGCGATGCCGCGTCTTGGCCCAGAGAAAAGAAATCGCCCGCCATGAGCAAAGGCCGCTCCGAGAGCCATCCCATAGTGAGCAAGGCGTTACCGGTTTGGTTGTTGGCTGCGACTACGCCCTCTCCAGTTTGGCCCGGCGGCTCGATGCTCGGGTCATGGAACAAGAACCGGCCACGAGACCCACCAAGGGCAGCAAAGAAGGCCGACAATCGCCGCCCATCTACTGGCTTCAAAAGGGCTAAAGTGACCTGATATTCCCACCATTCGCCCCCCCAATCTTGCACTTCTTGCGTGCCGGTGAATGGGGAGGTTGTTGCTGTCACCGCAGTGGCCAGCCGGCGCTCAAGCCGGCTGACGAGGTTTATGGGGAGCTCCGGGATCATACCGCGTATCCTCGCCGACGATTGTCCGCGACATTTTGGGTCGCGATGCGTGCAATCTCGGGCACAGCGGCCCGAAGTTTTAGTTCGATCTGCTCGGCCACGCCCATCTGCGCGCCCCGTGCATCGATGCTGATGCTCATGCCGCCTGCAGACCCTGCGTTGCCATACCCGGCTGCCTCACGGCGGTTGAGAACGCGCTCACCCCTTTGAAGGATCGTAGGAACCTCGTCGGGACGCAGGCCCGCCCAGCCTCCGCTGTGCATCTTGGGAGCCCCCGCGAAGGCAGAAGCGGGCAACGAGCGTGTGTGGCCCGATACTCCGACTATTCCGCCGCTGTGAGAGACCGCAGCCGTCACGTTTGCGCTGCCGCCAAAGACACCGCCCAAAGCGTTAGCAAGAGGCCCCAAGACAGCGTTGCGAAACGCGAGGACCGCAAGATCCGCAAGAATGGCGCTCACGAAGCTCTTAAAGTTGATCTTGCCGGTTTCGATAAAACTACGAAACGCGCTCTCCGCACCGGAAAACGCGCTCGTTAAAGCGTCACCGAGGCCTTTGCCCCAATTCATTGCGTCGGCGGCATATTGGCGAAGGCTTGAGTTGACCGCGTCGAAACCTGTCAGCTCGGTCTTTGTCTCCTTCGCCTTGTTGCCTGCGTTTGCCACGGATGTGCCAAGCCGGTCAGAAGCAGCCGTCGCTTTATCGAGCGCCTCTGCGCCTTCCTCGCCGCTGCCGGCCACGGCCTCTCGCAATGCTGCCCAAGAGGTCAAGGGCAACATCGAGCCGGTTGCGAGATCACTCGCCGCCTGACGGTAGGTGTTGGCCGTGGCCAAGGCGTCGGATGCGATCACATCTAGCCCCAAGTCCGGGCCCGTGAGCGGGTTTTCCTCAAACGCGCGTTCAAAGGCGTCCGCTGCCGCGGTGCCGGCGTCGCTGGATGCGCCTGCAAACGGGTTTTCAATATCGCCAAGGCTGATATCGCCGATTTCACCAAAGGTTGTCTCGATCCCAACCGCAGCCAGCGCGTCGCGGATTTTGCCAGTGAACGCATCGATCCGAGAGATTGCGCCGTTCAGCATCGCCTCAACGCCGTCGAGCATTCGATTGGCCGCGTTAAATACAAGATCCCCGATGACCATTGGCAGCCGAGACCAGATTTCCTTAATCGCGTTTAAGGCGCCTTGAAACGTGTTTGCCGTCGCGTTGCCGAATTCCACCACGCGCTCGATGGCAGAGCTCATGCCTGTCGCGGCATCGGCTTTTAGATCGTAGAACATCGCCGAGGCCGCAGCTCCTGCGGCAGAGGCACCCATCTTGATCCGGCCCCAGACTTCGGCGCCGACGTCTTTCAAAAGAGCCATAGCAGCCCCAAAACTTCCGACACCCGAGGCGAGCTGGCTGAATTGGTAGACCAGCTCACCAGCTCCCACGATCAGGGCGCCGACCCCGGTGCGGATTAGCGCACCGCGTAGGACCAAAAGCGTTGTCGCAAGACCGCGCACAGAAAGCGCCGCTGCGGCAAAGCCCGCGACCCAGCGCCCCGCCAAAAAGGCCACAAATGTGCCTGCGATGCTCGCGATGCGGCCAAGGTTGCCAAACAGGCCTTGGATCGCCTGACCCAAAGGACCGGTTGTGGCAGAGATCGCCGCAAAAGCCTCGGCTAGTTTTTCCAAAGCGGGAGCAGCAGCGACCGCAAGTTGGTTAGCCAGACCACGAAAGATCAGTCCAAGGCGTGAGATAGCGTCGTTTGTGCGCTCAATCTGGGCTGCGTCCTGATCAGAAACCAACACGCCGAAATCCTCGACGTCTTTGGTCGCTTGGCGGAGCGTGGCGCTATCCACGCGCGTAAACACCAGACCAGCCCGGTCGCCGAACAGTTGCGAGGCAACGGCCGCCCGCTCGGCCTCTGGCACGAATTTGCCGAGGGCGTTTTGAATGGCCGCGATCCGCTCGTCCAGCGGCATGGCTTGCAAAGCGGAAGCCGAAAGTTGCAAGCGGTCGAGCGCTTTTTCGGCGGGGCCGGCACCTGCTGCGGCCTGTGACAGGCGGCGTGTTAGCTGCAACGTTGCTTGCTCGATTTCGCCCATGGAAACACCGGCCAGATCACCTGCGCGCTCGAGAACCTGAATGCTGGCCACGGTTGTGCCAAGCGAGGCCGCCAACTTTGCTTGCGCATCGACCGTTTGTAGGCCGGAACGCATCAATGCGACACCTGCCGCCACGCTGGCCGCAGCAGCGGCCGCAGAAGCGACGGCCGCGCGCCGTGCAAAGGCTGCCAGCCGGCGGTTTGCGATCTCCATCTCGGCGCTTAGCCGACCGAAGCCGCGCTTGCCAGCGCCGCCGACACCTTCAAGCTCGTTGCGAACCTGACGGCCTCCGGTAGCAGCAAGGCGAACACTGACACGTTTTTCAGCCATCGGCTTCTTCTCCTTGCTCGCTCATTTTCCGAACCATCGCCGCCTCTACCGGCGGCAAAAGCTCTCCGATCACGCGCGCCCTAATGCCAAGCGCAGCGCCTAGTTGAAGCGCCGCACTAATATCCCAGCCGATAACAGCCCCGCCGCCTGCGCCCGAAACGACCCGGAGTTGACCACCAAGTCGCTGGACGAGGTCCCAGACCTGCCAGCCTTCAATCGATTGTGGGAGGTTCACTTTGCCCGGGCACTCGTCGCAAATCCCCGCGCACGATGCGCAATACTCTCCGCCCCCGCCAAATTCCCATTCAGCAAGAGCGGTTAGTCGTTTTTTTCCGCATCCACCATCATCGCGCCGGCCACAATCTCTACTTGGAAGGCCTCGAACATCGGCCAAATGTCGAACAAGGCGTCAACCCATTCCTGAGAAACATCGACAGGGTTGCCGTTTGCGTCGCCGACGCCTTCCCATTCCTCGATCAACATACCGCCGATGATCTTAGCCACCTCGAGCGCTAGTGCCTGATCAGGCTCCGCGTCATCGACGGCGCCCAAGGCAACAACCCGCGGGTTACTTCTTGCAGCCAGCATCATAGCTGACGAGAGCGGCTTGACCTTGATCCTGACGCCGCCCGCAAGGTCGACCCAGCGCGCGTCATCAGAGAGATTTAACTTCAGCATCAGTAGGTCTCCACGGCGTTTTCTAGGGTGACTGTGACCATTGGCGAGCCGTCGGCGTGTTGCGCAGCCTGCCAGTCAAAGGTGACCTGAACACCTTGCGGCCCTGTGATTTCGCGGCGAGGTCGAGGCAAAAAGACCCGAGGTGCAGAGACCGTCAAAGTCTCCCCTGTGGGCAGCTGATATCCGAAGGTCAAAGCGCAAGAATTGCCCCCGATTGCCTGATTGAGCAAAGTCGTGTCGGCGAAGCGCACGCCGATGCTGCCTGTCATGGCTGCAATGGACGCGTCGGCGCCCTCGATCTTGCCATCTGCCCGAATGGTCTCCACTCGGTCGAGGTTGTTTTGGTAGTTCAATTCTGCGCTGATGATGTTGCCGATATCCACCCCATCGCGCTTCACAGAGCCGTTGAAATGGCCAAAGCGCTTAAGTGCCAGCGTAGACGGTGTGCCCGCTTGGCTAGATGTGGCCAAGTCTTCGCCCTGTGCAACGATCTCGACCGTTGAGGTCAAAAGACCGGAGCGCGCCATCGACCAGCTAAAGCTGTCGACCATGCAACCCGAGTACATTGCGAAGCTGGGCACCTCAGGCATCCCGACTTCCACAGAAAAGCTTGGCAGGTTCCAGCTTCCGCTTGAGAAGACGTGCTCAAAGTCATCTGTGCCTTCGGTCGTGGTGGGCGCGCCAAAGGCTCCTTTGAGCCAATAGCCGTAAGCCTCAGCATCCAAGGGGACCACGACATTGCCGTCAGCCGTTAGAGCGTCTTTGATCGGTTCAACTGGGTCTCGGCCGTAGCCCAAAAGCTCCGAGGCCAGCAAAGGCTGCTCAGCGCCCAGAGACGCCGTTGCAAACGGCATTTTGACGAAACCGCTAGCCGGCGCGGTGCCGTAGGTGGTTTCAAAGGCAAGTGCCAACTGCGCCCGTGCACCTTGTGCTCGTGCCATATCTGGTCTCCAATCTTTATAGGTTCAGGCGAGCGGGTCGGCGCTCGTGTAATGCAAAACAACGGTGATCGACGCAGCCTTGAAGGCCGAAGCCCCCTCGACCGGTAGATCGACTTCCTGAGGCGCTTCGGCCTCAACCCAATCACACAGTCCACCAAGCGTGCGGTCTGCGTGCAGCGCGACGCCAAGCGCCGCGATCATATCGTCAAAGGCCGCGTCCCGATGGTCAGCGCCGTGACGCATGGCCTCGATCTCGGCTTTGTGCTCGTAATGATAGGCGAGCGGCGAAAGGGTCACTTCCGGGTCACCTGGCTCGCCGTCGCGCAGGATGAATAGGCCTTCGCCCGGTAGCCTTTCTGGCAGCGCACCGCCCCGCATAGTGACTTGCGGCAAGGTTTCCATTTTCTGATGCAGCGCCCTTAGGACCTGCTCACGTTTGGAGGTCATTTCGTGCGGTCCTCCACCCATTGTGCGACAATTGCGCTTGGAATCGCGCTAATCGCGCGGTCAGTGTCACGCTCTAAATCCAGCCGTTTGCGTAGACGAACCTGCGGCACCAAAATGAAGATTGGAGCCGTGACTTGGTTGCGCCCGGTTTTTGACTTTGAAAGCACCGCAAGGCCCTTTTTGTTCATCCGAGCCTTGTCCGCGACCAGCAGACTTGGCGCACCACGCCGGTAAACAAAGCGCAACCGGATGCCTCGGCGGCGCTCCCACTCCCCGGGCGACATCCGACGACCACCAGCGGCGCGGCCGGCAGCCTCTGTCGGGATTGCAAGGTAAAAACCGTTTTTGGAACGGATGGTCGTGCCTTGATCGTGCGCGGAGACGATCTTTGGTGCTTTCGACCAAACAAGAGCGGCGGCCCGCAGACTTTCTGCGTATTTCGCGGAAGCTGGGCAGTGATTTCGCGCGATCTCGGGCACGCGT
>NZ_CEZFMW010000032.1:0-29718 GCF_982993085.1 Thalassobacter sp.
CCTAAAACAGCCGTCACCCCAGCACGATCCATTGTTTGGCTTTCTTAAAGAGCGATACCTTGGGTCTGAGCGCGCAAACGCTCCACCGCGGTTCGAACGTCTTCCATGTGTGGGTGAATTTTGAGGGCTGCCTCAAAAGCGCGCAAAGCAGCTTTGGGCTGATCAATGCGTTCGTAAATGACCCCAAGCCCCGACAGCGCGCCGAAGTGATTGGGGTTTAGCGCAAGCGCACGTTCCAGATCTGCTGCGGCTAAACCAAACCGTTCCGTCAGAAAAAACGCAGTACCCCGAGCGTTCCAGCCTTCGGCAAACTCCGGTGCGTGGTCGGTCAGTGCGGTCAGATGTTCAATCGCAGCCTCGTAGTCCTCCGCGTCTAGTGCATCCCGCCCACGAGACAGCAGATAATCCAGCGCCGCAGACCCCGAGTGGGACCATCTTTCCAAAATTTCGCCGGTCAAACGAGCGGCCTCTTCAACAGGAGCTTCGCGCAAAATTTCGAGCAATTCTTGTGCATCATCCTCATGCCCCTGCGCATGTGCCACGCCCACAAACGTGACGTAACCAGCACACAGAATTGCCAATAGGCGGTTGAGAGTTCGTACGGGGTGTTCCATCTTATTCGTAAGGATAGACCACGCCGCCGGAAATGCGAGCAAAAGCGCGCAGGCAAAAGCGTCATTTGGACAAAAAAGTGAGAATAGACATGAGCGACATCGTGAACTCAGCCGTAGACGTTCTGGAAGGCAAGATCGAAAGCTTCGACGGTTCCGCCAAATTCGTGATTGAGAACGAAGGCGCCATCATGGTGGACGCCGACGGCGTGCGCGCAGGTGACGACGACGCAGAATGCACCCTGACAGCCGATGAAGACACGTTCCGCGGCATTATTTCGGGGGAGATCAACCCTACCGCCGCGTTCATGGGCGGCAAGCTGACCGTGGACGGCGATATGGCAACCGCCATGAAGCTGGGCGCGGCTCTTAGCTGATCACCCAAGCGCGCAGATGTTCGAACCAGCGCCCTACTACAACGATGTCAGCCGCGGTCCCAAAGGGGGCCGCGCAGTGTGGGCGCATACTTCGGACAACGTCAGGATCAGGGTGGGGATTTGGCCCATCACCGGCGCGCGTGGCACGGTCCTAATCTTTCCGGGGCGCACGGAATATATCGAAAAATACTCGGACGCTGCGCGCGAATTCGCGGTGCGCGGGCTGGCCAGTTTGGCCATCGACTGGCGTGGGCAGGGCCTTGCGGACAGGGCAACACCCGATAGCAAACTCGGCCATATCAACAGCTTTGACGAATACCAGCGCGACGTTGACACAGCCATCGCTGTTGCGCGCGACGCCGGGCTCCCCGAGCCCTACTACCTTTTCGCCCATTCCATGGGGGGATGCATCGGATTGCGATCCTTAATGCGTGGCCTGCCCGCAATGGCCGCCGCCTTTTCTGCGCCGATGTGGGGGCTAGAACTTAAATACCGCACAAGGGTCGCTGCGTGGATCGGTTCGGCTATTGCGGTGAACACTGGGTTATCCCAACGCTATGCCCCTGGCACGGACGCCGCGGCTGAGCCGACATCAATGCCGTTTGAAGACAACCCTCTGACCCGTGACCAAGACATGTTTGCTTGGATGCAATCGCAAACAGCGGCGTATCCTGAATTGCTGGTTGGTGGTCCTTCATTGGGGTGGCTGAACGCGGCGCTGCGCGAAATGCACGCTCTGGCACGTGAGGCAGGCCCCGACTTGCCCTGCGCCTGTTGGCTAGGAACCGCTGAGCGGATCGTCGAAGCCGATGCGATCGAAATTCGTATGAACGCATGGCCAAGCAGCACTTTGCATATCGTTCCTAACGCGGAACATGAGGTCGCGATGGAAGGCCCGAATGTACGCGGCGCACTGTTCGATGGCTGCGCAAAACTATTCGTTTAGAGCAACAATCTTGCCAGCATCCAATCGTACCTGACGGTCCATCCGAGCAGCCAGTTCGAGGTTGTGCGTCGCAATAACTGCGGACAGTCCGGTTTCACGAACCAGCCCCATCAGTGCCGCGAAAACCGTAGCGGACGTACCGGGATCGAGGTTCCCCGTCGGTTCGTCCGCCAGTAACAAGCCCGGATTATTAGCCAAAGCGCGACAAAAAGCGACGCGCTGCTGCTCTCCGCCTGACATTTCGGCGGGGCGATGGCCCGCGCGTTTGGCTAGGTCGACCTTATCCAAAAGGGCGTCGGCACGCGCCACAGCTTGCGCGTTTGGCATCCCATTGGCCAGCTGCGGTAGCACGATGTTTTCGCGCGCGCTGAATTCAGGTAGCAAATGATGGAATTGATACACAAACCCAACCGACCGTCTACGCGTACGTGTACGCTCCGCATCAGAGGCACGTTGCAGCGGTTGGCCCGCAATTTCGACCGTACCACTGTCGGCCGTGTCCAGAAGACCCGCGATGTGAAGCAAGGTCGACTTGCCGGCACCAGACGGTGCAACCAAGGCGACGATCTCGCCGCGATCTACCGTAAAGTCCGCGCCATCAAGCACTCTGATTTCGCCCGCTTGACCCGCGTTGTAAGACTTATGGATATCGCTCAAGCGCAGCATTGGATCATTCATAGCGCAATGCCTCCACCGGATTCATCCGCGCCGCCCGACGGGCCGGGAAGATGGTCACCCCAAAACTGAGCGTCAACGACAAAGCGACCGCGCTAAGGACATCCCCAAGTTCAAGACGCGCCGGTAGAGCCGAGATGTAGCGAATGGACGGATCCCAAACGCCGCCACCGGCCAAAGCATTCACCAGATTGAACACAGCGTCGATGTAGATAGCGAACAAACACCCTAAAACCACACCGATCATGGTCCCCACCACACCCACACTGGCTCCGCAAACAAAGAAAATCCGCAGGATGGAGCCTTCGGACAGTCCAACAGTGCGCAAAATCCCTATGTCGCGACCCTTATTTTTCACCAACATAATTAAACCACTGGTGATGTTCAGTGCAGCAATCAGGACAAGGATAGAGAGGATCACGAACATAATGTTATCCTCCATCTGAAGCGCGCGAAGGAATGCGCCCGAGCTGTCTTTCCACGTCCAAAGCAGTAGATCTTCGCCCCCCGCGCGCAGAAGTGGCAGAGTGAAATCATCAATGCCCTCTGGCTCTATCACCGCAACTTCGATGGCGTCAGCAACCTGCAAACGGTTAAAATAAGCCTGCGCTTCGGCAAAGGGCATGTAGACGCGCACTCGGTCAATATCCCAGCGCCCCACCTGAAAAATATGAACAACTTCATAGGCTTTCACCCGAGGGCTGGTCCCAAAAGCGGTTTGCACGCCGTTAGGGGAAATCAACCGAATGCGGTCGCCAACGCCAACGCCCAATTGCCGCGCCACCCCAGACCCGATCGCCAGACCTTCGTCAAAACGATCCCGGTCTCCAAGGCTCAACTCGGGCTCCGCGAGGCGGGGGATAGTGGCCAAGTCCTTTGCAGTGATGCCAATGACCTCAACCCCTGCATTACGTCCGGCTCCTGCGGCCATGACTTGCCCCTTTATCACAGGGGTCGCACGGGTAACGCCGGGAACAGCCGCAAGCCGCGCTGCGATGGCCTCATAATCCGTCAGGGTCCGCGTAAGCTGCCCGTTTGGCAGGACTTGCCCGACTGATGTCACTTCAACATGGGGGTTCGCGCCGACGATTGTGTCAACAAACTCAAAGCGGAACCCCGCGCGAACCGCGAGAGTTGCGATGAGCGCAAACACCGCCAGCGCGATGCCGATCAATGAAATCAACGTCATGACACTGATCCCACCCTCAGACCTGCGCGCACGCAAATAGCGCCAAGCGATCATCCATTCAAATCGCGCAAAGGGCGCGGTCCTGCCGGAAGATACGGATATGTTGGGGCTGTGATCGGCTTGAGAGTTGGGGGGCATTACCGCTGGATCCTGCTCGGGCGTTGCGCGCAACCTGTGCTGCTGCGCCCAAGAGGTCAAGCCTGAGTGGAAGATCGATGATGACCCACTGGTTAAAACGGGGTCACTATTGCGTCAGTGCGCCACCGCATCATCTGTCGCAGAGACAGCCTTAAACAAAGTATGCCGCGCACGGCCTAGATTCTTGCTTTGATAAAGGGCGGTGTCCGCATCCGAGAGCATACGGTCGGGATCAGGGTCCGAATAAAGCGACGAAACCGTCGTTCCGATACTTGCAGAAATATGGCACTGCTCAGAACCAAAATGTATAGGCTCCTCCAACCGGGCGATGATACGCGCCGCGATCGTGTCCAGCAGGGTCACATCGGTACAATCGGGAAATATCAGGACGAATTCATCGCCGCCGACACGCGCAACCAAGTCATCAGAGCGCGTCTCTTCGCGGAGGATCGAGGCCACCTTTAGCAACACGTGATCACCGGCAGCGTGCCCATGCGTGTCGTTTACGCGTTTGAAGAAATCCAAGTCCAAGTGCATTAACCCAAACTCTGTCCGACGGCGGCTTTGGGTCATATCACATAGCCGCTGATCCATTGCGCGGCGGTTGTGTAACCCAGTCAGCGCATCTGTTTCGGCCTGTATTTGAGCCGCCTCACGTGCCTCATCTAAACGAGCGTTAAGCTTTTTGGATTCGCTCAAGGCTGCTGACTTTGCTTCAATCAAGAACAGCATTTCGACAGTCGGATCACAGTGAGAAAAGTCACGGCTGGTCAATGCGTAGTCCGAGACCGCCTCCACTACAGAATACCCGAGCGACAGATTTAACAGCAACTGTCCTCCATCAAGTGGATGGACCAGCCCCCGCAGCCGCGTGTGAGGGGCCGCACGAAACTGCAACTTCAACAGCTGACCATTCAATCGCCGCAAGTCTTCGAAGGCACCATCACAACTTGGGCGCAGGCAATTAAACACATCGAGCAGTTTCATCCCGAGCAAATCATGGCTCGGTCGAAGCCGTGCCGCCGTTGGGCCCGCATGAACAATCTCACCTGACTTTTCGACCAAAATATGCATCGGCATCAGGGTATCAAGCACATCAAATCCAAGTGAAACGGCCCCTGTCATGCCGAACGTTCCGCCAATATGAAACTACGTCCAGCGGCGAATTCGGGCTCTGCTATAAACACCGACAGTGTTTCCAATATTTCGCCGTCGCTTTGCAAACGGGGACCGACATCCAAAGCAACAAGCGCACCATAATCATCAGCCATCGCCCGCAACACACCCGACACGAGCGAAATAGCACCCGCCACCTGCCATTGCGTGGTGATCACATATTGCCCAGCGCCTGCCTCATTCAAACTGATCTTGGGCAAGGTCAGATCAGGCACTGCCAAACAGGCGCGGTCATGCACCTCATCCAGCGAAAGAATAAAGTCCTCGAAGGTAGGCCCCCCGAACCGCATCAACCGGCGCACCGCTTCAAGATCGGGATGGGTGACAAGAAACATACCAATGTCTTCCATCAAAGACGGCCGCGTGCAGCCAACGTAGGCACATGCCGCATCTAGCACCGCATCTGTCATGCTATCTGGATAGCTGAGCATGCTTTCAAAGCCCTGCGCAGGAATATCCGTCATGTGCACAATCTCGGCCCACGCACCATTGCCATGGTTCGCTGTCACGAAACCCTGCATCGATTTATTGATTAGGCCATGCACGTATTTGTCCTCAAGCTTGGCCAGCATACAAACACGTCCAGTTTAACAAATCGCAAAGACCCGGCGCCAAAGGCGCAAATTTTCAGCCTCGCATCCAAAGACACAAAAAAGGCCGCTGCGCATCACACGCAGCGGCCTCTTTTCTCAACTTCCGACTGCTAGAAGTCTGTCGGCACGCCACCCTCGGCTTTGCGCCGCGCGACGAAATCCGCCAACTCGGACCGAATGGCCACATCCATCGGCGGTGCCTCAAACCCATCGATAATATCGCGTGAGATTTTATGCGCCCGCTCTGCGGTCCACACACCACCGGCAATGTCCCAAGCCTCGTAGTTGCGCCAATCGCTCGCAAAGGGTTGATAAAACGCCGTTTGATACCGCTCTTGCGTGTGCTGACAACCAAAGAAGTGCCCATCGGGGCCGACTTCCGCGATAGCCTCTACCGCGATATCATCGGGTGTGGTTGCGGTAAGTGCTGGGTCAAAATACCTCTGGATGTGCTGAAGCACTTCGCAATCCATCACGAACTTTTCGGGGCTGGCGATCAAGCCACCCTCAAGCCAACCGGCCGCGTGGTAGACCATGTTGGACCCCGACTGGACTGCGGCCCACAGGCTGTTCGATGTCTCCCACATGGCTTGTCCGTCCGGGACGTTGGCCGCGCATACGCCCGACGACCGGATCGGCAGCCCATAAAACCGCCCCATCTGCCCGGTCATTTGTGTCGCCCGCATATATTCCGGGGTGCCAAACGCGGGCGCGCCCGATTTCATATCAACATTCGAGGTGAAGGTCCCGATGGCCACCGGGCAGCCTGGATTAATGTATTGCAACAGCGCAATCGCCGCGAGCCCCTCAGCAAGGCTGAGTGCGACAGCCCCCGACATTGTCACAGGTGCCATAGCGCCGGCCAGCGTGAAGGGCGTCACAACGACGCCTTGATTGCGCCGCGCGTGGATCATCGCGCCTTCGAGCATCGGGAAATCGTGCTTAAGCGGGCTGACGGAATTAATGTTCGTGTACATGTGCGGCTGTGCGTCGAACTCTTCGCGCGTCAGGCCACCAGCAATCCGGCACATCTCCATCACGTCTTCGACACGCTCACGGCCAAGTGAATAAGCATGCGGGACCTTGTCGGTCAGCGTAAGCTTGTGGAACAGGCAATCAAGGTGACGTTCGCGGGCATGCACATCAATCGGCTCAACAGGGTAGCCACCCGCAAAGTGAATGCAGTTAAAATACTGAGTTAGCTTGATAAAGTCGATGTATGTCGCCATGTCGCCCGAACGTTTACCGCGCTTCAGGTCCCATGAGTTAGGAGGCGACGATACGTTACCAAACGCCATGTGACGGCCGCCAATGACAATCTTTTTGTCCGGGTTCCGGGGCGTCACGGTCCACTGCGATGGGGCGCGGCCAATCATTTCCATTAGGAAATCTTCGTCCATAAAGACGGTATGGCCCTCAACCTTACAGCCAGCTTCTTTGAGGATTTCGCAAGCCTCAGGGTTTAGAAATCCGATGCCAATCTCTTTCAGGATCCGAACAACACCCTTGTGGATCGCCTGAACACCGTCCACATTGAGCGGCTCGACAAAGGGATCGGGGTTCACTGGCTGCTGGAATGGCATCTGTTCGATCACCGCCCCGCCTGCACGATCGGCGTGCCCACGGCGGCCTCCGGCCCGGCGGCGTTTGGGGGCTTCTGAAACGGTATCGGTCGTCATTGTGGCTCTCCTTGATGCGCAACACCGTGTTAACGCGTCAAGGTCGCCGCTTTATGTGTCAAAGGCGACGTTTGCTGTCGTTTTCTTTGGACGGGCGCCAATCAATTAGCCAGTCAGGAATTTCGGCCACAGAGGGCAGAACTGCATGTGCTAGGGGCGCCAATGTCGGTGTCCGGGCGATACCCGTCAGCACCGCAAGGCATGTCATACCCGCAGCGGCCCCTGCCTCTAGGTCGTGGGTGCTGTCGCCTACCATGATGCACTGCTCCGCCGCGACACCAAGCCGATTTGCTGCCCCCAAGCATGAACCTGGGTCAGGTTTCGGCGTATAGCCGCTGTCGTAACCAACAACAGCTTCGAAATAGTTAAGGATGTCGGTCGCCCCAAGATGCGACAGCGCGGCGGCCTCGGAATCATTGGTCACGACACCCAACTTAGCCCCAGCGTTTACCAGCACCTCAAGCGTAGGCCTCAGCCCAGTGACAGGCGCCATCTGGGCGCTTGATACAGCCTCATCCGTGACACGGCGCACTTGCGCAAGCGGAAGGTTTCCAGAGATGGCCAGCATATCGAATAGCTCGGCTGCGGTGCCTGCGATGATGATCGAGTCGTCTCGGAACGTGTGCGTTTCCAGATCGAAGCCACCCGCCTGAGCCATAGCCGTCAGGCGCGCAGTGTCGCCGTCCGCCAGGCGACGCAAAATCTCAGCCGAAGTGCTCGCCCAAGACGCTGTAAAATCAAATAAAGTACCGTCTTTATCGAACAGAACGGCGTATCCGCGCAAATCGAGATTAGGTGTCAGGTCCAATGCGGCAGGTCCCCCCCCGGCAAAGCGGCACGCGCACGCAAAAGCGTCTCATACGGCAGGGCAGCTGCCTCACAAAAGCCCGTCACCCAAGCATCATCCATCAGCAAAAAATCAAGAACTGCCGCCAAAAATTCAGGTGACGTGGCTTGGGCTTTGATGTCGTCCAACCCCGCCCCACTGGCACCTTGGAATATCTCAAGCAGCCCGTCTTGCGCCGCAATCCAGCCCAGCGCCCGCGCCGCAATCGTTTCTGCTGCCTCAGTTTGCATTTTTCACCCTTAAGGAAAGGAATTATTAAGCATTCTATACGTATCTGTTTGGTTACAGCTGCGTAAAGGCGTAAGGCAAAAAGATGACCGGCAAAATCCTCATTGTTGACGACGTTGCGACCAACCGGATCGTGCTCAAGGTAAAACTGTCCGCCGCGCAATATCAAACAATCATGGCAGAGGATGGCAACCAAGCACTGGCTCTTGCTCGGCGTATGCAGCCTGACCTCATTTTGATGGATGTCCTTATGCCCGGCCGCTCCGGGCTTGATGTTTGCGCCAAACTCAAGGCTGATCCGGTCACGTCAGGCATCAAAATTATCCTTATAACTGCGCTAGATGACAACGATTCTAGAATGGCGGGGCTAGAGGCAGGGGCTGATGATTTCCTTTCGCGCCCAGTGGACGAGGTCGCTTTGTTGGCCCGCGTTCGCAGCCTTTTACGCGCTCGCGATCAAGAGCGTGAACTTCACTTGCGTGAGGCAACATTTGCGGAATTGGGCTTTCCCGAGGACAGCATCTCCTCAAAGAAAGCCGCATGCGTCATGTTGGTCGCCAATACGCTTGCCGCGAGCAAAGCATGGAAAGACCGGCTCGAGGATCGGGCACTCAAGGACATAATCTACGGGACCGGCGACGACGCATTAAGGTTAACTGCCGATGATACCGTGCCCGATGTTTTCGTCATTTCCGTCGACCAGCAGGAGCGTAACGGCGGCCTACGCCTTATGTCTGATCTACGGTCGCGCGCTACAACCCGCCACAGCGGCATCATTATCGTCCTGCCCCACGGTGACAGTGAGCGCGCCGCAACAGCCCTAGATCTTGGGGCAAATGACATCAGTTATGAGCCGTTTCTTGCGCCTGAACTGGCCGTGCGTATCCGCACCCAGTTGGAGCGTAAAACACGTGCCGACAGACTGAGGGCCACGCTCGATGACGGGCTGCGCCTTGCTGTCACCGACAGCCTAACCGGGCTTTATAATCGTCGCTACGGAATGCGCCACCTAGAGCGTGTCGCCCGCCAGTGCAAAGAAACCGGCACAGATGCCGCCGCGATTATGATTGATGTCGATCACTTCAAAACCGTGAACGATGCCTTCGGGCACTTGGTTGGCGATCAAATTCTTAAAGAGGTCGCTTCAACCCTCCGCGCCAGCCTTCGCGGAGAAGACCTTGTAACCCGGATTGGCGGCGAAGAGTTTTTGGCCATTTTGCCTGAGGCAAGTGTCGAGCAGGCGCGCATCATCGCGGAACGGTTGCGCAGCGGGATTGAGACACTGCAACTTCCCAACGGCCACGGCGGCAAGGTCAGCGTGACGTTAAGCCTTGGCGTGACCATGCTGTCGGGCGCCAACCATGACATCAATGAAATCCTCAAATCAGTTGACCGCGCGCTGTATACGGCCAAAGCCACTGGACGAAATAGTGTCGTCGTCTCAGCTTAGGGCACTCAGCTATTCGCGGCGACCGGCTCGGCGCTTGGAAAACGCCTCTAGCCGATCCGCATATGCCTGACGCTCCGCGAGCGGCTTTGAGGACATATGATGCAAAAGCCCGGCATGCGCGGCATCCATCAGTTCCCCGCCCAAGCGGCGTTGCACCTCAAGCGCCGAGGCGAAACCAGCGGCATCAAATGGCTCCTGACGTAGCGCAACAGCCATGGCAGCCCGCGCGGCACGCAGCTCACCTCGGCTTTGGCGCAGATGGGCGTGTTCAGTCCTCAAGGTCTCGCGCAATGCGCGCTGATCAGCCTCCGGCAACGCGCGCAACAATGGCGTCGACACCACCCCACGATCTGCCCCCCTTGGCCCACCATGTGGCCCAAAGGCAAATGCCCCAATTGTCGTACCTAAAACCAACAAGTTAAGCCCGAGAGAAATACCGAGCGCGACCTTCATCCAAGTCGTGGTGCGCGGGATGGATACGTCAGTTTCCATTATTCATATCTCCTCAAAGAAGGCGTCGTAATCAGGGAAATCCCCATCCAATGAGGCAGAGGTCAAGCCAACCCCACTCCAAACCGCATCAAGTGCCGGTGGCGATGCAATCCCTAGCCCAAGCCCAGCCACCGTCGCTGTCGCAAGCCCCGCCGCAACAGGCCATCCCCCCAACTCAGCCCAGATCCGCTGAAGTCGTATGAGAATGCCATTCGCCCGACGCTCATGTGCAAAACCTGCTTGAACCTGAGCGGCCTGCATCAAAATGCGTGCCTCTAAATCCGCAGAAATCGGCTTAACATCCTTTTGAGCGGCTTCGAAAACACCTCCAAGGATATTGTCCTTATCTTCTGCGCCTAGCAGTTCCATAGGGTCTCTAGCCATCACTCAACTCCTCCCTTCGTGGGACCAACGCCTGCGTCAAGGCGCGCTTTCCGCGTCCTATCAAACTCTCGGCGGCCTCAACGGATATCTCCATCACGGTCGCAATCTCGGGATTGGACCAGCCCTCTATGTGTCGCAACACGACCGCCTGGCGCTGTCGATCGGGCAGTTTGGCAAGGGCCGCATCCAACGCCACGAGCCGTTCGGAAGCCTCCAATTTCGCCAAAGCACCGGGTGCAGGATCAGCGGGGGCGGCAACAGCGTCGATGTTAAGCGCCCGCGCTCGCCGCAACCGATCGATGCACAAGTTGCCAGCAACCTTCAACAGCCACGTGCCCGGCCTTGCGCTCCCATTTGCGTCCCACTTCGGCGCGTGTCGCCAAAGCCTCAGCATTGCTTCTTGCGTCACGTCCTCTGCCTCCGCACGGTCGCCATTCAACATACGGGTCGCAAATGCCACGCACCTTGGGGCCAGACGTTGGGTCAACAACGCAGCCGCTTGCCCATCACCACGGGCAAACCGCAGCAACAGCGCATCATCGCTGAAAACCTCTGGGTCGGGCACGGCCGCTCCTGAAGAATGGTGTCGGGACATCCTAGCGAGGCGCACTGACCAAAACCAGCCAACGCGCCCCTTTGCCTAACGATCAGCTCAATTATCAGCGCGCGACCCATGTTTGCCATGACGCTCCAGCATGGAGTCGAACTCAGCGGGCGAGAGCCCGCCAGAACCATCACGATCAATCCGCGCAAACCGCTTGGCATGCCGCTCCTCGGCCCGGGCGTCGCGACCAGCTTGAAGCTCACTTTCACTCACCGCGCCATCGCCATCGGTATCAAGCCGCTCAATCATCCGCTCCGCTCGGTCCGCCGCCCGGGCATTGTTGGCCGCCATAATCTCTGCTGCTGTCAGCTTATCATCACCATCCGCGTCTATGGTGGCGAACCGTGCTGCACCCCGGGCTGCCATCTCTTCTGGGGAAATCTCACCGCTGCCGTCCGTATCTAACTCAGCGAAACTGGGCCGCTCCAGCATGCCGCCATGCGGCCCACGCGCTTGCGCATCCGTCGCTACGGCCGATGTCAGCATCAGACCTCCAGCCAAAGCCAATGCGCCGTAGCCCAAGTATTTCGAGAATTTCTTCGTATTTTGCATGGTATGTCCTTCGGGGTTTTAATCATGTTGATGCCCCTTCCACGCATCAGACCTCAAATTCCGTCGCACTCTTTTCAACTTTTTTGCGACACCCCGCCGCACGGCGCAGGTGTCGCGTATTGACCAGGGTTTGTTTGAGCTAGACGTCGTTTGCGTGAATAGGAATTCGACATGACAAATACCGAACTGGGGACCACCTTGGCCCCCGAACTTGATGCCCCCTTGCGACCCGTTAAACGGTCCATCTTACGTGGCTGGCGCAGACGCTGCCCGCAATGCGGCGCAGGCGATCTGATGGAAGGATATCTTAAGGTGCGCGGCACCTGCACGGCTTGCTCTGAAGAGTTACACCACCACCGGGCAGATGACGGCCCACCCTACCTAACGATCCTAATTGTGGCCCATATCATCGGCCCCCTTATGCTGTGGTATTTCGAGGCTTTCCGCCCAGAACCTCTTGTATTTGTTTCTCTGTTTTGCGTTGGCGGCGTTTCAATGTGCCTCTACTTGCTGCCCCGGATCAAAGGCGTCATTGTAGCTATTCAATGGGCCAACCGTATGCATGGGTTTGGCCGCGCACAAACCTGAGGCCGCCGATGAACACCCCTATTCGTGACGCTGCAACGATCATCGTGGTCCGAGATCACGCTTCAACCCCGCGCGTCTTGATGGGCCAGCGCGGGGCAAAGGCGGCCTTTATGCCCTCGAAATACGTCTTTCCGGGGGGGGCTGTTGATGCACAGGATGCAGCCGTGACGCTGGCCACCCCCCTACCCGAAACGGACCAAGCCGCGCTGCGCGATGCCAGCACGATAGCGCCCAATGCACTTGCGACGGCTGCGGTGCGCGAATTACTTGAGGAAACTGGCCAGCGCCTCACAGCCCCCTGCGCCGGGGATTGGGCCGGGCTGACGAACGAAGCCCCCCACGCATCTGCCCTAAAATTCGTATTTCGCGCCATCACGCCCCCCGGGCGCCCCCGCCGGTTTGATGCACGGTTCTTCATGGTAAACGCAGATGACCTGAGCGGAGATCTCGATGATTTCTCCAAGGCTGAAGACGAGTTAAGCCACTTGCATTGGGTCTCCCTGGCGGAGGCGCGCGCCCTAGATGTCCCTTTTATCACTGAGGTCGTTTTGGCCGAAATCGCCGCCCGCGTCAGGGCCCCCGCCCCTCGAAACGTGCCATTTTTCGACAATTCCGGCGCGACATCCGTATTCCGCTATCTTGGGCTAACGACAGCCTAATCCATACCCGCAAAGACGTCAGTGGGCCCGACCGAAACGGTTTTGAGGATACCATAAACCGCATCGCCGGGCGCTAGACCCATTTCATCCAACGACCGTTGTGTAATCCGCGCCAGCAACCTGTCCGCCCCGCTTTGCAGCACGACCAAGGCACCCGGACCATCGCCGCGATACAGGCTTACCACCTTTGCAGGAAGGATATTCAACGCAGACAGCCCGTGGGGTTTGTGCGTGCCCACGATCACGTCTTGCGCCATGACGCGCAAACGCATCTTTGTGCCTACCGCCCCGGCAGTTCCCGGCACCCACACAAGGCCACCCGATACCGCCAACTGGGTCAGACCATCGACATGGCGAACGACTTGCCCTTCAAGCATCGCGCCCGCCATGCGCGGACCCAAAACAGGCACGGCATCTGGGTCGCTCAGCACATCTTTAACTGAGCCAGAGCGCGCAACCTTTCCGTCCCGCAGCAACACAAGCGTTGAGCCCAGACGCGCAACCTCATCCAACGCATGGGTAATATACAGCATCGGCACATTCGCATGATCACGCAGGCGTTCGAGATAAGGCAGAATGTCAGCCTTGCGCCGGGCATCCAACGCGGCCAGAGGCTCATCGAGTATGAGCATCGATGGCGTGCTCAGAAGGGCGCGGCCGAGCGCCACACGCGCAGCTTCGCCCCCCGACAAACCAGCAGGCCGCCGCGCCAAAAGCGGGGTGATATCAAGCAAATCAGCAATCCGCCTCAGATCAGCATCCCGTCCAGCGCCATACAGAAGATTGCCCTGCACGGACAAATGCGGAAACAAACGCGGCTCCTGAAAGACATAGCCAATCCTGCGCGCGTATGGCTTTAGCCAGACCCGCCTAGAAGTGTCCGCCAACACCCGATCACCCAACTGCACATAGGCCTGATCGGTCCGCAACAACCCACCCACAGACTTCGCGATCGTCGACTTGCCGGCCCCCGAAGGCCCAAACAACATGGTGATCCCGTCGCCCGCCGTGATTTCGACGTCTAGGGCGAAATCGGCAAACTGATGCGTGAGTTCAATCCTGAGCATCAGGCCCGCCCCGCAATACGTGCCGCCACGCGGCGCGACAGCATTTCTGCCAGCAAAAGTGCGCCCAACGCAACACCGACGGCCAAAGCGACCAGCCCCCAAACCGTGGCCTCACCCCCAGGGATTTGCAAAAAGCTGTAAATGGCGGAGGGCACTGTTTGCGTTTCGCCAGGGATATTTGAGACAAAGGTGATGGTTGCACCAAACTCACCCATCGCCTTGGCAAATCCGATCACCGCACCAGCCAAAATCCCCGGCGCGATCAACGGTAAGGTCACTGTCGCAAACACACGAACCGGGCCTGCACCCAACGTCGCAGCGGCTTCCTCTAGGCCCGGCTCCACCGCCTCAAGCGCCAGCCAGATCGCCCGCACTGTCAGAGGAAAGCTCATCACTGCGGCCGCCAAAACCGCGCCCGTCCAACGGAACGCGAGTACCAATCCGAACGTATCTTCAAGAAACACGCCGATCGGTGCCGTACGCCCAAATGCGATCAGCAATAGATACCCCGTCACAACGGGTGGCAGCACCAAGGGCAAATGGACCAATCCATTCAAGATGCCGCGCCCCAAGAACCGCCCCCGCGCCAACAAGACCGCGACCCCTAGTGCCACAGGCAACGACAAAAGCGTCGAAAGGCCCGCAACCCGAAGCGACAGCCAAAGGGCATCCCAACCTTCTGGGGGAAGGTTGATCATTCCGATGGATCCCGCAAGCCTGCTTCTCGAAACAGGTTTCGTCCCATAGGTGATTGTAAAAAGTGCATAAATTCTTTCGCCATTGGACCCGCAGATGTCGTAGTCGCCGCCGGATAAACAATGGGTGTATGCGCATCACTAGGAAGGTCCGCCACGATTGCCACCCGAGGCTCTGCCACCGCATCCGAGGCATAAACAATACCCAAAGGCGCCTCACCTCGTGCCACAAACGCCATGGCGTTGCGTACATTATCCGCCTGCGCGATCCGCATGGTGACACCATCCCAAAGGCCTAAGGCCACCAGCGCCTCTTGCCCATAGATGCCGGCGGGTACGGCACGCAAATCGCCCATCGCAAGGCGGCCATCACCGCCCAAGCGAGCAGCAAATGCCTGAGGCGTCAAATCCAGATCGTCAGCTCCAACACGCCCAATCACAACCAACGTATTACTTGCGATGATCACAGGCGCCGCCCCGAGAACGCCTTGCACATCCAACCATTCCATCCAATCCGCATGCGCGAGCACCACAATGTCCGCCGGCGCACCCGCTGCCACCTGCCGCGCAACCGTGCCAGAGCCCGCGTAGGAGAGCACAACCTCGCCTCCGGTCCATTCTGCGGCCGCCGCATCCAGCGCGGTTTTCAGGCTTGCCGCCGCAAAGACACGCACCGGCTCAGCCGATGCCGCACCTGCCCAAAGCAAAGAGAGAATAAGGAGAAACCAACGCATGGCATGACCTTGCCCAACCCGCCAGCGACCCGCAAGGTGCCAAAAAGCACGCGGATCAAAATGGAATGGGCGCGCCATCATAGAATTCGAACGTGCCGGTTGTTTCCATCGACAAATCCTCAAAGCGCTTCCATAGGCCTAAGGCCGCCGTTTGCGCACCAATATCGGCCGTGCTGTCGCCCATGTCGGTGCGCACCCAGCCGGGATGATAGATCCCGACGGCAATCCCCTCTGGGCCCAAATCAACTGCAAGGTTCCGGCCCAAACTGATCTCGGCGGCTTTGCTGGCGCGGTAAATATACCCCCCGCCCGACGCCCGTTCACTCGACCCCATCTGCGAAGAAATGATCGCGATTTTGCCACCCGCCGCGCGGATATTTGGCAAAAGCGCCTGCGCCACAAGAAACGTCCCCGTTACGTTCACCGCAAACGTCTCAGCCCAAAGCTCTGGCGCAAAACCATTATCAATCGATTGCCCCTTATCCAGATAGACACCCGCGTTCAGCACTAGCAAATCCAACGGCCGCCCCGCCAGACCGGCCGCTAGATCGCGCACAGATTGCGGTTTGGCTTGATCGAGCGTTAAGCAGTTATCGCCCTGCCCGGCGGGCACTCTCGCCGTTGCGAGCACATCATGACCTGCCGCAATCCCCGCTTCACGCAAGGCGGCGCCCACGCCCCGATTGGCTCCGGTGATCAAAGTACGCATCAATTGGTCTTTCGCGGGGGGCCAAACGGAATGGGTGCGATAGGCACGCCTTCCTCGACCAAAGCCTTGGCTTCTTTCAAATTGGCTTGCCCCCAAATCGGCCGCTCAGGTGCGTCACCCACATGGATTGCCCGTGCCTCTGTGGCGAACGTCTCACCTACATAGTCGGCGTTTTTCTCAAGCTCTGCCCGCATCGCGCGCAATGCCTGCTCAGCCGGCGAAGAAGGCGCGGACAACGATACGGACTGCTCTTCCTTGACCGTGACACGCGGCGCCATGATCGCTTTGGTTACATCGGCACTGCCACAAATCGCGCACGACACCATGCCCTTTTCAGACAGGCTGTCGTAGGCCCCAGCCGACTGAAACCAGCTATCGAACCCATGGCCATCGGCACATTTCAAAGCGTATCGGATCATAGAACCCCATTGTGCACATCAGACGTTGATAACTCATGAACTGGCACTGAATTACATAAACAGGCGCGGCGCGGCAATCACGCCGGCGGGCGGAAGGCCTTGAGAATACCACGTAATTCCGGCTCCGCAACCAGTCCTGCGGCCTTGGAGGGCTTCATCCAACGCAGTTTTCGCAGGCCCGCTTCGGGATAGGTTTTCTTGAGCTTTTTGACCCGCACGGGGAATACAGCCACAACCACAGGCACCGACTTGCCGCCGAGGTCCTTGTGATAGGTATAAATGCCCGCGCATTGGTCTGACGTTTTGCCAACAACGCCCGCCTCTTCCCAGGCCTCAGTGGCCGCAGCCTCCGCAGCGGTCGCGCCGTTCATGGGCCAGCCCTTGGGTATAATCCACCGTTTTGAGGTGCGCGAGGTGATCATCAACACCTCCAGCTTGCCCATATGCTCACGCCAACACAGCGCCCCAAATTGCGTCCGCAATTCGCGCTTCTTTAGGCCCGACATATCGACGGGTTTCAAAACAATGTGTTTGCCATCTGTCATTGTGATTGGGCACATAGCATAACTTGGGGAAGGATCAAACCTGCACCGATATGTAGTGCCCCGCTTGGCTTGACACAACGCCAAGCCTTTCTACCTCAAGACCAACGGAGGAGCACTTCATGGGTCGTTTGCGTTATCTCATCTTTGCCGCGCTAAGCGCAGCTTTATGTGGCCCTGCCACCGCCTTTACCTTTACCGGGATCGAAGGCGACACTATCGATCTGGACACCTTTCGCGGGCAGCCCATCTTGGTCGTCAACACAGCGTCGCGTTGCGGCTTCACCCCCCAACTTGAGGCTCTCCAAACTCTACACGAAGACCTAGGGCCCAAGGGTTTGGTCGTGCTCGCGGTCCCCTCCAACGACTTCAACCAAGAACTGGCGACAGCCAGCCAAGTCCAGGAGTTCTGTGAGGTCCAATATGGCCTGACCCTGCCAATGACAGACATCACCCGCATTCGCGGTCCAAAGGCGCACCCCTTCTATCGCTGGCTAGCCGATCAAGGCGCTGTTCCAAAATGGAATTTCAACAAAGCCCTTATCGGGCCAGATGGTGAACTCATCAGCTTTCATCCCTCACGCGTGCGCCCTGACAGCCAACAATTGCTACGTGAAATCAAGGCCCTGATGCCTCAGTGATACCACCACGTTTTCTCGGCTCCGAAATATATCGCGGCTCTAGCTACGGCGGCTGGCATCCTTTGCGCATCCCCCGCGTTTCCACCGCCATGGACCTCAGCCGCGCAATGGGCTGGCTCCCGCGGGAGGTGTATCTGACCTCCCCCCGCGCCAAGGCAAAGGCACTGGAAATCTGGCACACCCCCGAATACCTAGCCGCCCTCCAACAGGCCGAAACCACAGGCATCGCCACCGATGAGATGAAAGCACGCCACGGGCTTGGCACTCACGCCAACCCTGTCTACCCCGAGGTTTGGCGCCGCCCCGCCACTGCGGCCGGCGCTTCACTATTGGCGGGTGAGCTGCTCAGGGACGGCGGCACAATCTACCATCCCGGCGGCGGCACACATCACGGCATGCCCGATCGTGCAAACGGGTTTTGCTACCTTAACGATCCGGTCCTTGCGATCTTGTCGCTCCGCCGCAATGGCGCCCAACGCATCGCCTACCTCGATATCGATGCCCACCACATGGATGGCGTCGAACATGCTTTTGCCGACGACCCAGACACACTCCTGATCTCAACCCACGAAGAAAAACGCTGGCCATTCACCGGCAGGCTTGAAGATGCAGGCATCGGCCAAACCTACAACCTCCCCGTTGGCCGAAATCTTAACGACACCGAAATGGCCTATATCCTCGACCACTTGATCCTTCCACTGATCGATCAAATGGCCCCAGACGCCCTCGTCCTGCAATGCGGCGCAGATGCAGTAGAAGAAGACCCCCTCTCCCGCCTAGCACTCTCCAACAATGCCCATTGGTCCATCATTAACGCGCTAAAGAAGGCCGCCCCCCGCGTGCTGGTCCTCGGTGGCGGCGGCTACAACCCGTGGTCCGTCGGACGACTCTGGACCGGTGTCTGGGCCACACTCAACGGCCACGACATCCCCGACCGCTTGCCCTCAGCCGCCGAAGACGTCCTGCGCGCCCTCAAGTGGGACAACCACTCGCGCGGCAAATCCCCGCCCGAGCATTGGTTCACCACGCTGCGCGACGCGCCCCGCCCCGGCCCAATCCGCCCAGAAACCCAAGACCGGGTGGCCCACCTGGCGGCTCGCCCCCGTTTCTTTGGTTCTTAAATATCCAAAATCCTACCGCCCCCGAATGCGCGGATCCAAAGCATCGCGCAGACCGTCGCCCACATAGTTCACCGACAAAACCGTCAAAGAAATCGCAAGACCGGGCCAGAACACGCGCTCCGGATACTGGGTCAAATAGTCCACGCCATCAAACAACAGCCGTCCCCACGTCGGAAAATCCGGCGGAAACCCTAGCCCCAGAAACGACAGTGCACTTTCGGTGATAATGGCATTCGCGATGCCCAGCGTGGCCGAAACCATGATCGGTGACATGACGTTGGGCAAGATATGGCGCGTTATGATCCGACGCGGCGGCGTTCCGATAGATCGCGCGGCCAGTACGAATTCGCGCTCCTTCAATGCTAGCACATCGCCGCGCACAATGCGGGCGGTCTGCATCCATGAGGTGATGCCAATCGCACAGACCATCAACACGAATATCCCACCCTCAGGGCCAAAGGCCGCGCTCAGCGGCTCTCGAAACAACAGGACCGTCACCAGCAACAGCGGCATCAGCGGCAGCGCAAGGAACAGGTCCGTCAGCCGCATCAACGCCCCATCGAGCCGCTTGAAATAACCCGCAATCACACCGACCAACGTCCCGATAATCACGGATAGCGCCATCGCCGTCAGACCAACGCCCATCGACACCCGCCCCCCTGCGATCATCCGCGCAAAGATATCGCGGCCCAATTGATCGGTCCCAAACGGATGCGTCCAACTCATTCCCTGATTGCGAGAGCGGATGTTAGTCTTGGCGGGATCAATATCCCAAAGGACCGGCCCGAACAGCACCAGAAATACGATCAACAAAAAGAAAAAAGCCCCAATCAACGCGCCTTTGTGAACCTTGAATTGGTCCCACACATCCCACCAATGGTTACGAGGCGGACGCGCGCCCACAGTCGAAATCGGGACCTCAGTCATAGCGGATCCTCGGATCAAGGATGCCGTACAGTACATCCGCAAGCAGGTTAAACAGCACAATCAGGACCGCAAAAATGAAGGTCAGCGTCTGCACCATCGGCAGGTCATTGGCCTGAATGGCAGTGATCAACAACTGCCCAATACCGTTCACCTTGAACACCTGTTCCGTGATGATCGCACCGCCAAAAATGGCAGGAATGCCCAGCGCAATAACCGTCACAACAGGGATCATCGAATTGCGCAGCACATGGACCATCACGACTGTCCGCTCTTCCATCCCCTTGGCGCGCGCGGTGCGCACATAGTCCTGTCCCAGATTGTCCAACATCGACGCGCGCATGAACCTCGAAATCTGTGATGTAATCTGCAACGCAAGCACCATCACCGGCATAATCATCTGCTGCAATTGCACCACGAAACTGTCCCAATCGACCACCTTATGCGTGGTGTCATAAATCGACGGAAACCATCCCAAGTTCACCGCGAAAACCACAATCACCAACACCCCCGAAAAGAACGGCGGCACTGAGTAACCGACCATCGTGATGAACGTCCCCGCTTGATCAAAGAACGAATACTGTCGGTAGGCAGAATAAATCCCAACCGGGATTGCGATCGCTATGGCGACCACATAGGCCGTTCCCACCACCCAAAGGGTTTGAGGCATACGCTCTGCAATGATGTCGATAACCGGACTGCGACTTTGCCACGAAATCACACGTAGCTTGCCCTCGGCAAAGGTAGTGCCGAACATCTGATCAAACAGGTTCAGTGGCTCAATCCAGAAAAACTGCACAATCCATTTGAAAAACCGGATATGCATCGGCTCGCCAAGACCCAGTGCCAGCCGCATCTGTTGCTTCACCTCATCGGGCACCGTGAGCGGCACGTTCGACATCGGATCCCCCGGTGCCAACTCTAGCAACAAAAAGATAATCAGGGCCGTGAACAAAAGCGTTGGTACGGCAAAGATCAATCGTCGGATGGTGAATGTCAGCATCTATACAGGCGCCTTTATTCAGGGTCGTTTGGGGCGGTGCAGAAGGGATCCGCGCAACCCCGCTCAGGACTTATTCGCCGATGCGGTACCAATCGGCGATATTCCAAATCTCACTATCCCAGACGTTCAACTTCACACCGCCCAGCGTGTTGGCATGGGCAGACAGACGGCCCCGGTGAACCAGCGGGATCATCCCGCCATTGCCCACGTACATATCGTTCAGCGCGCGGGCGATGGCGGCACGCGCCTCCGCCCCTGCGGTGGTTTGCAACTGCGCATGCAAGGCATCATATTCCGCCATGCAAAAGCGTGACATGTTTTCACCTTGCCATTGGGTTTCGGGCCGCGGAGCTTTGTCGCACAAACCATTGCCCAAATACGTCTGCGGATCGGTCCCGTTAAAGGTGTTGGCGTACATGTGAACGTCGGCATAGAACTTTTGCAGGGTATCGGGTGATCCCGCATCCCCCCCGAAAAACACTGAGCTGGATATATTGCGCAACTCAACGCTTAGGCCGATGTCCTCCCACCATTCTTTGATCAAAGCCTGAAAATCCTGCCGCACGGCGTTGGTTGATGTCTGGTACAAAATCTCCATCGGTTGACCTGCGGGCGTTTCGCGGACGCCGTCGCCGTCGGTATCGACATAGCCCGCCGCCTCTAGCATGGCTTTAGCGCCCTCTAGGTCCTGCGTGTCACAGCTAAAGGTGGTGGAATTCACGGCAGCCGGTGCCGCGATCCAGTTGCACGTCACGCGCCCCGCTTGCCCGTAGCCGATTTCCACCAACAAAGGTCGATCAATCGCCATCGACAGTGCCTTATAAACCGCAGGGTCCCGCAGGAACGGATGCGGGGTGTCAGTGGTGGATCGGCGATCGCCCAGCGCAGGGTCAGGATCGGTTTGGTTCAGCATCAGGCGCTCGACCAAAGGGCCAAAGCCCGCCACGGGGGTTCCCAATCCGCCGGCCTGCATGCCCGCGATCACCTCAGGTGCCAGTTGCAGGTTCCAGCCATAGTCAAACTCACCGGTTTCCATCACCGCGCGGCCTGCGGCGGCAGCATCGCCGCCCCCCTTGAAGGTCACGGTGGCAAAGGCAGGTTTGCCCGCCTCACGGTAGTTTTCGTTTGCGGCCAAAGTGATCACGTCGTTGGTGCGAAACTCCGTTACCGTAAACGGCCCGGTGCCGATGGGGTTAAAATTCTGTTCTGTGCACGTAGCGGCGGCCGCCCCCATGCACTCAGCGAATTGAGCGGCCTGTAGGATCGGACTTTCAACCCCAACGAACGGCCCATAAGGAAAGGGTTTGGGCCCATCAAAGGTGACCACAACCGTCAGGTCATCTGGCGCTTCGACCGAACGCACACCCTCAAACTTTGTTCCATGAGCACAGCCGCCATCGGGGTTCATACAATAGGCCGCCGTGAACTTAACGTCCTGAGCCGTAAACGCAGTGCCATCAGACCACACAAGGCCGGGTTTGATTTTCCACGTGATCGTCATCAGGTCTTCAGACACGCCGCCGTTTTCAACCGTCGGGATGTCAGCAGCCAGCCAAGGTACCATTTTACCGGTTTCGTCATAGCGGGCCAGCGGCTCTAGCATCAGCGAGGCGGCCTCTACATCCTTGGTCCCAGCGGACAAAAAGGGGCTCAGAATTGAGGGCGCCTGCCAATAAATGAGCGAGAGGTTACCATCACGGCCACGTTCACCGATGTGGCCATCCGCAAACGCCATCGACACACACGCCACGCTGGCCGCGGCTCCGAGTAAAGCTGTTTTGATCATAATGGGTCTCCGGTACTGGTTCAAAATGCTTTGGACTGTCCGCCGTTAATTGACGGTCTCAAAAAGGTGACAGGCCACGTAACGGCCCGGCGCCAGCTCTCTCAAATGTGGGGGCTCGGTCTTGCACCGCGCCATCACCTGCGGGCACCGGGTGCAGAAATTGCAGCCCTTGGGTGGGTTGGCGGGCGATGGCACGTCACCGCGCAGAATAATCCGTGACTGTGGGCTTTGGGCGCGGACGGGGTCAGGCTCGGGCACCGCTGACAGTAGCGCCTGTGTGTAGGGGTGAAGCGGGTTTTGATACAGCGCCTCGCGCGGAGCCAATTCCGCCACCTGCCCCAAATACATCACCGCCACACGGTCAGCGATATGGCGCACCATGCTTAGGTCATGGCTGATGAACAGGTAGGTCAGGCCCAACTCGTCTTGTAGCGCCTCCAACAGGTTCACCACCTGCGCCTGAATGGATACATCAAGGGCGGCAATCGGCTCATCGCAGACGATAAACTTTGGCTTTAACGCAAGCGCCCGTGCGATCCCGATCCGCTGGCGTTGCCCCCCGGAAAACGCATGCGGATATCGATGCGCAAACTGTCGGTTCAGCCCAACCTGATCCATCAATTCATAGATGCGGTCCAGCTTTTGCGCCTTGGACCAATCCGTGTGTTCATCCAACGGCTCACCAATGATGGCGGCCACAGTCATGCGCGGGTTAAGGCTGGCCTGAGGATCCTGAAACACCATCTGCATCGTTGGCCGCATGTCCACTAATGTGGACTGCGGGACATCGCCAATCTCACGCCCGTCAATCGTGATCGACCCACCCGTGATATCATAAAGCCGCAGCACCGCGCGCCCACAGGTGGATTTGCCACACCCGCTTTCGCCCACAAGGCCCAGCGTCTCACCGGCCATGATATCAAAGCTGACCCCATCCACGGCCTTTATGCTGCCCACTTGTCGCCGCAGCACTCCACCATAAACAGGAAAGTGCATTTTTAGATCGCGGACCTGAACCAAGGCAGCACTCATGCCGGGCACCCCCCGTGGCGTTGATGGCAGGCAACATCATGCCCGCCCCCAACTGCCCGCAGAACAGGGTTTTCGCGATCACAGCGCGCGGCGCGATCCGCACACCGATCCCGAAAGCTGCACGCAGTCGGCGCACTGATCAAAATCGGGGGCTGGCCTTCGATCACCTCCAACCGATCCGCCCGCGCCCCGGTTACACTGGGCACCGTCTTCAACAAAGCACGGGTATAAGGGTGCTGCGGATTGCCAAACACCTCCCGCACGGGGGCCTGTTCAACCACCTGTCCACCGTACATCACCATCACCCGGTCAGCGATGCCAGCGATGACGCCCAGATCATGGGTGATCCAAATGATCGCCATGCCCAGTTGCGCGCGCAAATCTTGGAGCAAGTCCAGTATCTGGGCTTGAATAGTGACATCCAACGCCGTGGTCGGTTCATCCGCGATCAAAACCTTGGGGCTACACGCCAAGGCCATCGCGATCATCACGCGCTGGCGCATCCCGCCCGAAAACTGGTGCGGATAATCGTTCAATCGCGCGGGGGCATCGGGAATGCCCACCAGTTCCAGCAGTTCAATCGACCGCGCCCGGGCCGCGCGTTTGGTCATCCCCATGTGGCGGCGCAGCGGTTCGGCCAATTGGTAGCCCACAGTAAACACGGGGTTAAGCGAGGTCATAGGATCTTGGAACACAAAACCCACTTCTCCGCCGCGCACTTGGCGCATTCGGGCGGGCGACACCGTCAGCAAGTTTTCGCCATCCAACATGACCTGACCGCCGCGCACCCGAGCCGGAGGCGATGGCAACAGGCCAATCAAGGACATCATCGTGACGGATTTGCCTGATCCACTCTCACCCACCACGCCCAGAACCTCTCCGGGGGCGAGACCAAAGCTGACATCGTTGACGGCATGTACCTCGCCATCGCGCGTTTGAAATACGGTCTTAAGGCCCGAAACCTCAAGAACACGTCGCCCACCCTCGGGCATGTGCCACCCTCCCCTGAATGGAGATGCTTACCACCAGAAAACTTTTGATGATTAACATATCAAAAGACTAACACACTTTGCCTGCCTCGCAATGCGCCTTGGCGCTGCCCCCTCGCCTCCGGCGCCAAATCACCGAGCCGCAACGTATTCGGGCAGTTACGCTTGACCTTTGAGAGGCTGCGCCACATTTTTCCGCAGCCGCAACACCCGGAGCCCCGATGCCAAACCCTTTGTCCCCACGCGACATCCTCGAAACCCTTGTGGGGTTTCCAACCGTTAGCCGTGACAGCAACCTCGCGCTTGTGGATTGGGTTGAGGGGTATTTGGCCGATTTTGGCATCACTGCGCACCGGGTTTACGACGCCACGGGCCACAAAGCCGCGCTTTATGCCAACATCGGACCAGAGGTTGAGGGCGGCATCATTTTGTCGGGCCACACCGATGTGGTCCCCGTAGACGGCCAAGAGTGGGAAACCGATCCATTTACCGTGGTAGAAAGGGGTGGCCGTTTGTACGGACGCGGCACCTGCGACATGAAGGGTTTTAACGCGCTGGCCCTCGCGATGGTGCCCTACGCGTTGTCGCTTGACCTAAAGCGACCGCTGCAAATCGCGCTCAGCTATGATGAGGAAATCGGCTGCGTCGGCGCGCCGCCCATGATCGCAGATATGGTGGACCGCCTGCCCAAAGCCGCCATCGCCCTGATCGGAGAACCGACGAACATGCAGGTCGTGACCGGTCAAAAGGGCAGCGTCGGTTGGCAGGTCCATGTCCGCGGGCATGAGATCCATTCGTCGATGATGCACCAAGGCGTCAGCGCAATCCTTGAGAGCGCGCACCTTTTGTCATGGGTTAACGACACCAATGACCACATCCGCGCAAAAACGCCATCAGTCCTTGCAGAACCCTTCGACCCGCCCTTTTCTACGGCCCACACAGGCACCATCACCGGCGGTACCGCCCATAACATCACCGCCAAAGACTGCCGGTTTGGCATCGATGTGCGGCTGGTGCCGGGCGAAGACGCCCAAAGCTATGAGGCATCGCTCCGCGCGCGTGTCGCCCAGGTCGAGGCGCGGATGAAGGCTATCCACCCCGACGCAGGCATCACCCTGACCCCACAGTTCGACGTCCCGCCCCTTGCGCCCGAACACAACGGCCTGGCCGAGCAAATCATGCGCCAAGCCACCGGCGACAACGGGACCCATGTCGTCAGCTACGGCACAGAGGCCGGGCAGTTCCAAAACGCA
This sequence comes from Thalassobacter sp., assembly GCF_982993085.1. NCBI lineage: Bacteria > Pseudomonadati > Pseudomonadota > Alphaproteobacteria > Rhodobacterales > Roseobacteraceae > Thalassobacter > Thalassobacter sp. The sequence goes on from NZ_CEZFMW010000032.1 coordinate 26,104, forward strand.
GGGTATTCCGCCGTGATCTGTGGGCCCGGTGATATCGCACAGGCCCACCAACCAAATGAGTATATTGAGCTTGCGCAATTTATGCGGGGCGAGCAGGTTCTGCGCACGGTGATCGACATGTTGACCACCAGCCCCTAATTATAAAGCCTAGCGCGCGACCTACGCGGCCCCTGCCCCTCGAACAAGAGACACCCGGATGCCCATCAAAAACCGCTTTGCCGAATTGCTGCCCGAAATCACCGAGTGGCGTCAGGATTTCCACCGTAACCCTGAACTGCTTTTCGACACGCACCGCACTGCCGGGATCGTGGCCGACAAACTGAAAGCCTTTGGTTGTGATGAGGTCGTGACCGGCATCGGTCGGACAGGCGTCGTGGGTGTGATCAAGGGCAAGACCGACACAACCGGCAACGTCATTGGCCTACGGGCAGATATGGACGCCCTTCCGATCCATGAGGAAACCGGGGTCGACTACGCCTCGACCACGCCGGGCAAAATGCACGCATGCGGCCATGACGGCCACACCGCGATGCTGCTAGGCGCCGCCAAATACCTATCCGAGACGCGTAATTTCAACGGCACCGTTGTCGTCATTTTCCAGCCCGCCGAAGAAGGCGGCGGCGGGGGCCGCGAAATGGTCGAAGACGGCATGATGGAGCGGTTCAACATCAAAGAAGTCTACGGCATGCACAATTGGCCCAAGCTGCCCATCGGCCAATTCGCCATCCGTCCCGGCCCGTTTTTCGCAGCGACTGACCAGTTTGAACTGATCGTTGAGGGGCGTGGTGGGCACGCCGCCAAACCGAATGAGGCGATCGACACGACCCTGATCGCGTCGCACATCGTTGTGGCCCTGCAATCAATTGTGTCACGCAACATCCACCCCGACGCCAACCTTGTGGTGTCTGTGACCTCTTTTGAAACCTCATCCAAGGCGTTCAACGTGCTGCCCCAAACCGTGCACATCAAAGGCACGATCCGCAGCATGGGCACCGAGATGCGCGCCTTGGGCGAGACCCGGATGCGCGAGATTTCCGCAGGCATCGCAGCAACCTATGGCGGCACGGTCGAGGTCATCTTTCACACCGGCTACCCCGCGACCGTCAACAGCCCCGAGCAGACGGAATTCGCCGCCGATGTTGCGCGTGCCGTGTCCGGTGATTGCCAAGACGCTGAGATCACGATGGGCGGTGAGGATTTCTCATACATGCTCGAAAAACGGCCCGGCGCCTATATTCTGGTGGGCAACGGCGACACCGCAGACGTCCACCACCCCAAATACAATTTCAGCGATGAAACGATCCCGGCGGGCTGTTCCTACTGGGCGGAGATCGTGGAACGGCGGATGCCAGCCGCCTAGTCTTTGGCCACCGTCGCCAGCCGCGCACCGTAGGCCCGCGCGCTCAGCACATCGCCCTGCGCCACTGCTCCCATTGCGGGTGCGGTGGCCGTGGGTCCGAATGAGCCGCCGACCCAATTTTGTTCCACTGGGGTGCTATGCTCCGACTGTGCCGGCAATTGGCCAAGGCTGACCCACAACATCCCATGTTGCGCGGCCAATGTCGCAAGGTACAGCATGACCGTGCCCTTGTCGCCATTGGGGCTGCCCGCGCAGGTAAAGCCCCCTGCGACCTTATCCAGCCATGCACGGTCCAACCACCGCAGGCCGCTGTCATCAGCCATTCGTTTGAACTGCCACGCGGGTCCGCCCATATGCGTTGGCGTGCCAAAAATGATCGCGTCGGCGGCATCCAGTGCGGCCCAATCATCGGCCCCCAGAGTCCCGTCGGCAGCAATCGAAATGCGCTGGACGTGAACGCCGTCAACCGTTTCAGCACCCTCTGCCACCGCAGCAGCGATAAGTGCGGTGTTCCCGGTCTGTGAATAATAGACGATGGCCAGCCGTGTCATGTGTCCCTCCGCGCGGATGCGCCTTCAACAGCGCATGAAAAAAGGCGGCCCGCAAGCCGCCTTTGATCGTTGTGCAGTGATCAAGTGATCTAGTCGATCATCGGGATCAGCTTGTCGATGGACGCCTTCGCATCCCCATAGAACATCCGCGTGTTGTCCTTAAAGAACAGCGGGTTTTCGATGCCCGAATACCCGGTACCTTGACCACGCTTAGACACAAACACCTGCTTGGCCTTCCAGCATTCCAGGACCGGCATACCGGCAATGGGGCTGTTTGGATCGTCTTGGGCTGCGGGGTTCACGATGTCGTTGGAGCCAATAACGATGGCGACGTCCGTATCGGGGAAGTCGTCGTTGATCTCATCCATTTCGAGCACGATGTCGTAGGGCACTTTGGCCTCTGCGAGCAGCACGTTCATGTGGCCGGGCAGACGACCAGCAACAGGGTGGATCGCGAAACGGACGTTCTTGCCCTTGGCGCGCAGCTTGCGTGTCAACTCGGCCACGCCCTGCTGGGCTTGCGCCACAGCCATGCCGTAACCGGGGATGATCACGATGCTATCGGCCTCGTTCAGGGCGGTTGCCACGCCGTCGGCGTCAATCGCAACTTGCTCACCCTCAACGGCCATCTGCTCACCTGCGGGGCCACCAAAGCCACCCAAGATCACGGACACGAACGACCGGTTCATCGCCTTACACATGATGTACGACAGGATCGCCCCGGAGGAGCCAACCAACGCACCGACCACGATCAACAGATCGTTGCCCAGCGAGAAGCCAATCGCGGCAGCCGCCCAACCGGAGTAGGAGTTCAGCATCGACACAACCACCGGCATGTCGGCGCCGCCGATGCCCATGATCAGGTGATAGCCGATGAACAGACCCAGCAGTGTCAGAACGACCAGCGTCCATGTGCCAGCGCCACCCAGATACATCGCCGTCAACAGCAGCGAACCACCCGCAGCCGCGATGTTGAGCATGTGGCCACCGGGCAGCTTTTTCGCCGCCGAGTCGACCTTGCCCGCCAGTTTGCCATAAGCAATCACCGAGCCCGTGAACGTCACCGCACCGATCCAGACGCCAAGCACCAGCTCAACGCGCAGGATGCCAACCTCAACAGCCGTCTTTTTGGCCAGAAGGTTGGCGAATGTTCCGAACTCAGCCGCCACAAGTGCAGGCACCTTTTGTCCGTATTCCAACGCGGGGAACGGCAGGTCCGCCGCCATCATCGCTGAAGCAACCCGGCCCAGTTCGATCTCGGCGTTAAAGCCGACGAACACAGCCGCCAAACCCACGAGCGAGTGCATGATCGCAACCAACTCGGGCATTTGGGTCATCTGCACCTTGGTCGCAAGCTGGTAGCCCACTGCACCGCCCAAAGCGATCAGGATGATCGACAGCGCCGCAAGGCCCTGCCCCGGTCCGGCGATGGTCGCAAAAATCGCGATCCCCATGCCAACAATGCCGTACCACACGGCGCGCTTTGCGCTTTCCTGTCCCGAGAGCCCGCCAAGCGACAGGATAAAGAGGACACCCGCAACCGCGTAGGCTGCAATCGTAAATCCGAAGTCCATTTCCCTCGTCTCCTTAAGATTTCTGGAACATGGCGAGCATGCGCCGTGTCACGAGGAAGCCGCCGAAGATGTTGATCGAGGCCATAAAGACCCCCAACGCGGCGAGTATTGTAATCAGCACGCTGCTCGA
>NZ_CEZFMW010000033.1:0-29510 GCF_982993085.1 Thalassobacter sp.
AGGTTCACGACAGGCGCACGTATTGCGCCGCGCTTAGGCACAATATCGGGTCAAGCGGCGGGCTTTTCAAGCGCTTCGGCCTCTCAAGGCTCTATGTTTTGATTGTTTTTTTCAATCAAACGGCGGGGTTTGTCTCGAAAGAGGCTTTCGCCGCCGGCTTAGTGCTCATTGTTGCCAATGAGAGGGCACATCCCAGAGGGGGCGCGCGGCCTCGGCCCGGGCTTGATCACGGGTAACGCCAATGTCTGCAAGCTGACGTGCATCCATTTTTGCGAGCGCGCGACGCTGCCGCCAGAGGGCGAGATAATTCATGAACCCAAACGCGCGGTTCCGCGATGGAGCAAATGAAGTGGGGGAGGAGCAAGAGAAGTCGACCATCGGAGAAACCTTTCCATTTTGTGTTGAGATGCTGATCATCAATTTCATTTGTTGATGTATATGGCGTGGTTCGCTACATTTGAAAAACGAATGATTGTGAACTGACCCATCAGGAAGCGTGATATGCCAAGAAACTTAGATACAACCGCGCTCAGGGCCTTTGCTGCGGTGGCGGAAACTGGTGGTGTGACACGTGCCGCGAGCATGCTGAACCTGACGCAATCGGCTGTTTCAATGCAGTTAAAGCGGCTTGAGGTCGCGCTTGATGTCACATTGTTGGATCGCGCGGGCCGAGGGGTGGCTTTGACGGCAGAGGGGGAACAGTTGTTGTCCTATGCGCGGCGCATACTGGCATTGAATGATGAGGCCGTGGATAAAATGACGGCCGAGGAGTTTGAGGGCGAGATTCGCCTTGGGGTTCCCCACGATATCGTGCCGCGTGCGATCCCGCAGGTGTTGCGGGCTTTTGCTGCTGAATTTCCCCGAATGAAGGTTCAGTTGATCACGTCCTGGACCTTGGACCTGCTTGAGCAACTGGAGGCGGGTGTCTGTGATGTTATTTTGACAACAGAGCAGGGCAAGGGCGCACGCGGTGAGAGCCTTGTGACCGTTCCGATCACTTGGGTGGGGGCCCCGGATGGCGCGGCTTGGCGTCATCGACCGCTGCCTTTGGCGTTTGAGGATAATTGTATCTTTAAGGGTCAAGTGGTTGAGGCATTGGACCGGGCTGGCATTCCGTGGGTGAATGCCGTTTCGACCAAATCAATCCGCGCGGTTGAGGCGATTTTGGCCGCGGATATCGGCGTTCACGCCTTGCTATTGGGCACGGCGCCCGAAGGGGTCGCGCCGATTTCGCATGGTGGGGTTTTGCCGGAATTGGCGGATTATAATATCAACATGTACGTACGGCGCGGGTTTGATGGACCGGCCGCCGAGGGGATGAAGCAACTGCTGCGCACTGTATACCCGGATGTTATGGGGTCGTCTGCACCACGACCTTCCCGGTTGAGCGCCGCGTCCTGAGCAGGTCCAGCGCCTCGGGAACTTGGTCAAACGGGAGGACGTGGCTGACGTGTGGGGTGATCGTCCCGGCCTCAAACATCTTGAGCAAAGCGGTAAGGCTGTCGGTGACGACCGATGGATTTGTTTTGAGTAACCCGCCCCAATATAGCCCGTGAACTGAGATGTTTTTGACCAGCATGTGGTTTGGCTTGATTTCGGGCAGGTCGCCACTGGCGAAGCCGATCAGCAGCATGCGCCCACCGGGGTTGGTCGCGCGGAAGGCATCGGTGAACTGTGTGCCGCCAATTGCGTCATACACCACGTCTGCGCCGCCAAGGTCTTTGACGGTTTCGCGAATGTCCTGCGTGTCGGTGTCGATTAGGTGGTGCGCGCCCGCGGCTTTGGCCGCGGCCAATTTGTCAGCGCCTCTGGCGCAGGCGATTACCTCGGCCCCAAGTTGTGCGCCAATTTCGACCGCAGTGAGGCCAACGCCCCCCGCAGCCCCCAAAACCACCAGCCGTTCGCCGGGTTTGAGGTGGGCGGCGTGTGTCAGCGCGAGGTGGCTTGTGCCGTATGCGATCTGAAAGCCTGCTGCCTGCACATCGGTCATGCTGTCGGGCAGTGGCACGCAGCGATTGGCCGGAAAGCAGCCCCACTCGGCCAGCCCGCCTTGGCCGCCGAAAACCGCCACCCGCGTGCCGGGTGCTGGGCCCGTGGTGTCGGGTCCGAGGGCGTCGACCACGCCGCTGATTTCTAGGCCCGGTGTGAATGGTAGGGCGGGCGTGTCCTGATACGTGCCCTTTTGCATCAGCAAATCTGCGAAGTTCATGCCGCATGCAGTGATTCGGACCAAGACCTCACCGGGGAGGGGATTTGGCCGCGGAATGTCTTCACAAGTGAGTGTTCGGTCCGTCCCTGAGATACGATAGGCGAGCATGACGGTTCCTTTGCCAATTGCATTGGGTTCCCGAAAGTGCAGCCAAATTTATAAATGACAAGAGCTTTCGACAGGAATTCCTTGTGTAAAGTGGTTTTTCTTTGAGCAATTTTGAAATTGCATTGCATTTTGCAATATTCAATTGGATCAGGGGTTAACGGTCTCATGCGTGCGTTTGGATTGTATGAGTGTAAACTTTAATTGATAGTTTGCGCGTAAACTTGATCTGACGCATGTTGGTGTTATGCGATCTTTACGAAACATAACGTTGAGAGCGTTGATCGGGCAATCGTCCCGTGTTTAAGGCTCGATTAAGGAGTGACGTGATGAAACATCCTGTGGATGTGAATGTCGGAAAACGAATTCGCCATCGGCGTTGGATGGTTGGAATGACCCAACAGCAGCTCGCTGAGCATGTTGGGATCAAATTCCAGCAAATCCAAAAGTATGAAACGGGCATGAACCGTGTGTCGGCTTCGCGGCTTTGGGAAATCTCAGAGGCGCTGTCAGTACAGGTGAGCTATTTCTTCGAAGGTGTGCGGGACGACGATGCGCCTGTGCATGTGGCTGAGGGTGCGCCCGGCGATATTTTGGGCGACAAAGAGGCCATGGAACTTGTGCGGTCGTATTATGCGATCCCAGAGAACCAGCGCCGCCGTCTGTTTGAACTGGCGCGTGTGCTGTCCGAGAGTGCCGCCTAAGGCCACAATGCCACGGCGCGTGGCTGCGCGCCTTGACGCTAGCGATGCCCCATGACACCCACGTGACGTCAGACACCGCGTGGAAGGGCCGCTCAGAATGTACCACACAATCGACCCCGTTATGGCGACCGATCTCAAGCGGGTTGGCCACGCAATGGCTGATGCCGCGCGTCGCGAGACGTTGCGGTATTTTCGGGTGCGTGGGCTGGGGGCTGATAACAAGGATGCCGCCGGTTTCGACCCCGTCACAATCGCTGATCGCGCTGCAGAGGCGGCCATGCGCGCAGTTCTTGCGCAAGAACGTCCTGATGATGGCATCTTGGGAGAGGAAGAGGGCGCAAAGCCCGGTACAACTGGCCTGACATGGGTGCTTGACCCGATTGATGGCACCCGAGGATTTATTTCTGGAACGCCGACGTGGGGGGTGCTAATCGCGCTGCAAGACGCGTCTGGTCCGATTTATGGCATCATTGATCAGCCCTATATCGCAGAGCGGTTTGAGGGTGGATTTGGTGTTGCGCGCTGTGTGGGCCCCACAGGGGATACGGCTTTGGCCGCGTCAGACATAGCTGTCCTGTCGGAAGCGACAATTCTGACAACCTTCCCCGAGGTGGGCAGCGAAGCGGAGGCGCGCGCATTTCACGCTGTGGCCGAGCAGTGCAAACTGACCCGCTACGGTATGGACTGCTACGCCTATGCTTTGCTTGCGGCGGGCCATGTCGATTTGGTCATTGAGGCGGGGCTAAATGCCTACGATGTGGCAGGCCCCATCGCCGTGGTGCAAGCCGCTGGCGGCATCGTGACCGATTGGAGGGGGCAACCGGCCCATGAGGGCGGCCGCATCATTGCGGCTGCAACACCTGAACTTCATTCCGCAGCCCTAGAGGTAATCTCCAATGCCCTGTGAAACTTTGATCAAGGGCGCGGCCCGCATGTTGACGATGGATGACGCAGACCTGCGTCTTGATGGTGCCGACGTGCGGATCAAAGACGGTGTCATTGCTGAGATCGGCGTTGGACTTGAGCCGGGTCTAGGGGCAGATGTTCTGAACGCTGAGGGGTGTTTGGTGACGCCCGGCCTCGTGAACACGCACCACCATCTGTACCAAACCCTGACGCGCGCCGTGCCCGGGGCACAGGATGCGCTTTTGTTCGGCTGGCTCCGGACGCTTTACCCGATTTGGGCGCGGTTCGGTCCCGAAGAGATGTATGTCTCGGCTCAGGTGGGGTTGGCTGAGTTGGCTTTGTCGGGGTGCACGCTGTCATCTGATCACTTGTATTTGTATCCCAACGGCAGCCGTTTGGATGACACTATTGCGGCGGCTGCGGACATTGGTTTGCGGTTTCACCCAACCCGTGGTGCCATGAGCATTGGTGAAAGCTTGGGCGGTTTGCCACCGGATGCCCTGGTCGAAAATGAAGCTGCGATCATTGAGGATTGCATTCGCGTCATTGACGCCCACCACGACCCGCGGCCTGGGTCGATGGTGCGCGTGGGTGTCGCGCCGTGCTCTCCGTTCTCGGTAAGCCGCGATTTGATGCGGGACGCGGCCATTTTGGCCCGTGATAAGGGCGTGATGCTGCACACGCATTTGGCTGAGAACGACGAAGACATCGCATATTCGCTAGAGAAATTTGGCTGTCGGCCCGGACAATATGCAGAAGACCTGGGCTGGACCGGGGATGACGTGTGGCACGCGCACTGCGTGAAGCTTGATGCGCAAGAGATTGATTTGTTTGCAACCAGCGGCACAGGCGTGGCGCATTGCCCCTGTTCCAACTGTCGGCTTGGATCCGGGGTTGCCCCTTTGGGTGCAATGCAAAACGCGGGCGTCAAAGTGGGTTTGGGGGTGGACGGATCCGCCAGCAATGACATCGGTTCACTTGTGGCAGAGGCCCGGCAGGCGATGCTTTTGCAGCGGGTCACGCGCGGGGCGGATGCGATGTCGGCTCATGCGGCATTGCGCCTTGCTACGCGGGGCGGGGCCGAGGTTTTGGGCCGCACAGATTGTGGTCAGCTGGCACCGGGTTTCCGTGCGGACATTGCGGTATGGGACATGCGCAGCGTTGCGGCGGCGGGGTCATGGGATATGGGGGCGCTGTTGTTGGCGGGGCCGCAGCAAGTCCGCGATCTGTTCGTGGAGGGGCGCCGCGTTGTTGCCGACGGGCATATCACCACCGTGGACATGCCCAAGCTGCTAGAGCGTCAGCGCACATTGGCGCACCGCCTGCAAACATAGCGGCAGGCAGCAGCGCGCGCAGGATCGTAGAATAGGCAACACCCCTTGGTTCGGTGGTTTTTGGCGCTGTCTCAGTGCACTTAACGCATCCCCCATGTTCCAAGAAGGATATCCAATGCTCGACGATTTTGACGAATACAAAGGTCAATCCGGTCTCGACAGTCCCGCTCAAGACGCCGAAGAAATCACACCGAATGATACGGCTGACCTGTCTCATGCCACGCGCGCGCTATACGTAGGCGCAGATGGCGACGTGCGGGTGACCTTTATTGCAGGCGCCACGGTGACGTTGGCTGGCCTGCGTGCAGGTGTAGCCTATCCGTTCCGTTTGGCGCGTGTGCATGCATCAGGCACAACGGCTGCGGGTTTGGTTGGGCTCCGCTAAGGCTTGGACGACTTAGCGTGCAAACGCGCCGAGGATCTGGGCACGTGCGGCTGGATCCTCGGGCAGCACCAAGGCCTCACGGGCCGCAAATAACCCGGTGTAGTCACCCAAAAATAACGTTCGACCCTGCGCATAGGGGCTAAGGTCGATATTGCGCGAAAAGCTGTGGCCCAGCCCCGCGACGCGGTAGCCAGGTGCGGCGCGCGTCGGCTCCAGATAGCCCTCAATCGTGAGACGTTTGAGTGGTCCTGCTGCCCCGGTAAAGCGCGCAGTCACAGCGCGCTCGCTGCGCATCAGGGCGCTGTTGGGATCATAGCGGCCCACGATGCTGGCAAAGCCTTCGTCTTTAAGGCGTTGACTGCCGGCCCCTCGAACGCGGAGGCCAGAAACAGTCACGCCAAGCCCCGCGCGGTCAACGGTTCCTGCAACCAAATCACGGGTATCCCGCGCGGGCGACAGGCCGCTGCCCTCAACGGTATTGCCGCGCCAAAGGCCCGATACGGCAACGCGCCGACCCACCCGTGCAAGGCGGTTGGGCCGCGCAAGCCGCACGGGCGTGCCCAAAATCGTCAGCTCTTTGCCGCCGTTTGCTACTGCTGTTATTTCACCCACCAGCGGATGCGTAACATGGACGCGCCGTGCCGTCAGCATGTCTACGGGGCCGCCAGCCTCAACCGTTAGGCTATCCCCGATGTTGATATCACGGGCAGAAATCTCTCCAAAGCCGTCGGAATACTGGGTCACCCCATCCACCGCGACACGGCGGCCCGCCACGATTAAACTGCCAAATTCGGTCAGGATGCCGACAATGCCGGTGCCGCCGATCCCGCCCTCGGATTGACGGGGTTGAGCCGGGGCAGGCAAGGCTGCACCGGGCCAAAATACGCTTGCGGCGCCTGTGCCGAGGATAAAGCGTCGTGTGTGCGTGTTACGGGTCATTTTGGTAAACTCTTTTGGTCTGAAGTATCGTGCACTGGGCCATCATCATCCGAATACAGAAACACACCAAACCGAAAACGCATGGTGGCGTCTGGGTTGTCCTTGTCGGCATTTTGCAGATGCGCGGCGCGGCTGTTGATGTCTTGCAAGGTTTTGATTCCAACGGTGCGCACGTCTTGTACAATTGCCGTGACTGACGTCTTCGTAAGATGGTTGTAGAAGACCGCGCGTTCCAGAAACGGTGAGGGGCCATCGGCCAAAAGGTTCTCAACCGCGGCATTCATGTGATCGCCCAGGTTTTCGGAAAAGAAATGGAGCTTTTGATCGAGATCAGCGGGTCCGACCAATGCGGCAGGGTTCAGGTGCACCAAACCGTCGGCATCTATGCTGATGATGCTCTGACGCTCTAATTCATCCAAGACCGCGCGGGGGCGGATGTCGCGGCTGACGCTTTGCACGAGGTGGTCAAAGCTGGGCGGTGTGGCTGCGCTGCGGGGCAGGGGGCTGGGCGCGCCCGTCGCGGTCGAGAGATCGGGTTGGGTGATCCAGCGACCCACCACGGTGGCTAATGTTGAGGATTTGCGCGCCACGCTTGCGTCCGCGTCTGTCTCTGCTGCTCGCAGTGTTTTGACATCGCGTCTGTGCACTCCGGTCATCACGCTGACTTGGCTATCTGTGGCTGCATTGCCTGCGGCGTTAGCGGCGACTTCAACGTAGGTTTGCTTGATGATCCGGTAAAACGAGGGCGCGGTCACACCCTGTGCGATTAGGGCTCGAACAAGCGGGCGCAGGATGGCCCGAACGGCCTGCTCAAACAGGGAGCTTTTCGTAAATGGGTCTGGCGTCATTGGGGCGTTATGGCCGTTTGTGTGCAAAAGTTCCACAAATTTCTTGCCTTTCTATCAAGTAGATGCATTTTGGAATGACAGTCGTGTGTATTTTGCACACGCAGGGTGGAAAAGAATTAAAGGAAATATCAATGAAACTGTCGCTCGTATTGAAAGCCTCTGTTGTGGCATGTGCTTTGGCCGTCTCTGGCTGTGCCGAAATGATGACGCCGTCTGAGCCGAATATCGTCGAAGTCGCGCAATCGGCTGGGTCGTTTAACACGCTTGTCGCCGCTGTTGGTGCCGCGGATCTGGCTGGTGTGTTGTCAAGCGAGGGGCCGTTTACGGTGTTCGCACCGACGGATGAGGCGTTTGCCGCCCTGCCTGCGGGAACGGTGGACACTCTGCTGTTGCCCGAAAACAAAGACCAATTGACCGCAATCCTGACTTACCACGTGGTGCCGGGCAAAGTGATGGCCGCTGATCTTGCGGGTCAACGCCTGAGCGTGGCGACCGTGAATGGCGCGTCTGTGCATATTGATGGGCGTAGTGGCGTAAAGGTGGAAAACGCGACCGTTACGGCCGCGGATATCGAGGCATCAAACGGCGTCATTCATGTGATCGACACGGTCCTGTTGCCCTAAAAACGGGACAAACCAAAGGGCGGTGTGCGCGGGCACGCCGCCCTTTTTTGTGCGTCTAGTGTAGTTGTCAGGTTTAGACGCCGCCAATTACCAAGGCTTCAGTCAGATAGGTGCGTGAGCCATCCCAATGGATCATTATTCTGGCCCATGTTGTCAGAGACATAACCCAACGTGCGTCAAGCTGTGGAATGAGACGCATGTAATTCGCAGTACATCCAATGGCTTGCCCGTGCCCAAAGCCACAAACAGAGCGATGACTTACGTCTAGCTAGCCGACAATCATCTGTTTGAGTTGCAGCGCTTCGTGTTCCAACTCTTGGAGGCGGTAGGTGACGACATCGCCGATGGTGACCATGCCCCGCAACGTGCCGTCCGCTATAACAGGCATGTGTCGGAACTTGCCGACTGTCATTAACCGCAAGACCGTGACCAGAGTATCCTCCGGGGCGCAGGTAATGACATTTGCCGTCATGTTTTCGGACACAAGCTGTGGCAGAGTTTGTCCTGGCGTTTCAGCGAGTTTGCGTACGATATCACGCTCTGACAGGATGCCGGCCAATGCACCGTCGGCGGTGGTCACGACAAGAGCACCGATTTTCTTGTCCCGAAGGATGCCGACCGCGGTGGCGATCGTGTCGCCCGGCGCCACAGAGAGCACGTTGCCGCCCTTGGTCTTGAGCAGTTCGGCCACGGTCGCTGCATCGCCTTTGATATTGCTCCGCGTCGATTGGCTAACGGTCTTTTTCGCTTCGCGTGTGTCGCCGCGAGTTGGGGCTTGATAGGATGTGGGCATGACGTCTCTCCTGTCTACTTGAGTCCGTGACCAATGCCATGGTACCGCGACTTGGCCAAAACGCCTAATGGGAGAAAAGACTAGTGCTTGATACGAGCTTGTACCTCACGCCGGGCGTCGCGACCGCTATCTTTGTGGCGGCCTGTATTTCAGGCTATCGGTATCGGAGCGTTTGGAAGGCAGAGGGCCCCGTTTGGCAGCTTTGGCTGTGGGGGCTTGTGGCGGGCATTGGCCTGCTCACGGTCGGTTTTTTGCCGATGCAGCCGGGCTAGTCAGCCTCGGCCATTTGATCCAACATCTTGCGGGCACGGGGGCATTTGAGCCGCTCGCGCAGGGGGCTGTTGGGATCGATCTCTTTGTTGCACACGAGACATTGGTCCGCGTCGCTGATCGCGTTGAGCCCACCACAGCTGCCCTTGATCCGCTTTCCCGCAAAGATCACGCCAAGCGCCATGCCCACGAGAACCGTGAGCATGAGCGCGAAGGCAAGGGCGAAGGTGGCCATCGGCGCGACCTAAGCCGACAGACGTGTGTAGGCGGGGCTGGCCGTGGTCACGAAACCAGAGCCATCCGCTGCGCGGTCGATGAACAATACGGCGATGTCATGAGCTTCGGCGACCTCTAGGCCCCGGTTGCGACCCAATGTCAGCATCGCAGTGGACCAAGCGTCGGCGTGCATCGCATCATTTGCCAGTACAGTGGCCGACGCAGTCGTGTGCGTGATTGGGCGACCGGTCGTGGCATCAAGGATGTGCGTGTAGCGTTTACCATCTTTCTCGAAGTAATTGCGGTAGTCGCCGGATGTCGCGACCGCGAGGCCCGAGACACCAACGACCTGTTGCACATTCCTGTTGGCCACATCAGGGGTTTCAATCCCGATCTGCCATGGCATGCCATCCGCGTTCCGGCCCGAAGTCGCCAGATCGCCGCCGATTTCAACGAGGTAATCAGTGATGCCATAGCTTTGCAGAACACCCGCAACGCGATCAACGCCGTGACCTTTGCCAATGCCTGAGAGGTAGACTTGCGAGTCGGCGGCTGATTTGACCAGCGCGCCATTCTGGATGGCCAGTGGGGCCGCGCGGCCGGCGCTTGCGAGGGCGGCTTCAATGCGGGCCTCTGTTGGGTTTTGTACCATGGCGCCCTTTGCGCCAAAGCCCCATGCTTCGATGAGCGGGCCGAGGGCGACGTCGAATTGACCGTCAGTGGCGGCGTGGATATCGGCCGACGTCTTCAGCACATGCGCTAGATCGGACGACATTTGAATAGGCGCCCTCGTGGCGCTGGCGTTAAGCCGCGACACCTCAGACGTGATATCCCAGTTGGACATCTGCCGATTTACATCTGCCAGCACTGCTTCGATGCCTGCATGCACATCGGCTTGTGCCGCCGAACGGGACGGATCAAGCGCTACAACATTATAGGCCGTGCCCATAGTCGTGCCGCTGAACCGCAGTACATCGGGTCCCCGTTTGCAGGCGGCCAGCGCCAGTGGGGCAAACATTACAAATCGTCTTGTGAGCGTGATCGAAGCTGACACCGTGCGTCCCTCATTTGTTGTGGCTTTTCCCTACATCAAAAACCTGCGTTCTGAATTGCGACAAAGTAACCCAAAATGCAAAATGGGATGGAAAAAATACCCCGTTCCAATACACGCACATCACAACCTGCGATAATTGCGCAGGGGGAACGTAATGGTGGGGAAAAGTGCCTGCGTGTCACAGTTCATGCTAAAAAAAGGCCTCGATCTTCCGGTCGAGGGGGCGCCCACACAGGGCATAGACGCCGGTCAAGCCGTTCGCACTGTAGCGATTCTTGGCTCGGACTACATTGGGTTGAAGCCGCGACTTGAGGTTGCGGAGGGCGAAGAAATTAGGGCTGGTAGCCCGATTCTGTCGCACAAGGATACGCCAGACGTCAAAGTCACCTCTCCGGTGGCTGGAACGGTCAAGGCGATTAATCGGGGCGCTCGGCGCGCTTTGATCAGTGTTGAGATCGAGCCGTCCGCAACGCCAGACGAAAGTCTCGACTTCTCGGGTGTGGGTGATACGGCCACGCAAGAGGGGCTCGCGCAAAAGTTGTGCGCTTCAGGTCTTTGGACGTCGTTCAAAACGCGTCCATATTCTAAGGTTCCAGCCTCCGATATGCGCCCCGCTGCGCTGTTCGTGACGGCGATGGATACGGAGCCTTTGGCAGGCAATCCCGCAGAGATCATTGCTGCGGATGCGGACGCATTTCGGACCGGTTTGGCCGCGATTTCGACGCTTAGTGAGGGTGCTACATACTTGTGCCATGAAACTGGTGTGACACTGCCCGGCGCGGAGCTGGGTGGTATCACTGCGGCTGGTTTTTCGGGGCCACACCCCGCGGGCCTGCCAGGCACGCACATCCACTTTCTAGAGCCACCAACCGCTGCGAAAACTGTTTGGACCATCTGGTACCAAGACGTGATTGCGATCGGCAAGCTTCTGATGACAGGCAAACTGGATGCGACCCGTGTGGTTGCGCTTAGTGGCCCGCTCGTCAAATCGCCCCGGTTGGTCACGACCGTTATGGGCGCCTCGATGGTGGATCTGACCGCGGGTCAAATCGAAGACAACGTGCCATTGCGTCTGATCTCAGGTTCGATCCTGAGTGGGCGGGCCGGCGCCGCTGAAAGCGCATATTTGGGTCGCTATGATCGCCAGATCACCGTGATCGAAGAAGACAAAGCGCAGATCCCGATGGGCTGGGTCCGGCCAATGCCTTCGAAGTTCGCCGTGCAACCCGTTCTGGGATCAGCGTTTTCCAAAAAGCTCTATAAGCTTACAACCAATTTGAATGGTGGCCGCCGTGCCATGGTTCCGCTGGGCACGTTTGAGGGGCTGATGCCGCAGGACTACCTGCCGACACAGCTTTTACGCGCGCTGCTGGTGATGGATACGGATCAAGCGCAGGCGCTCGGCGTGCTGGAATTGGCCGAAGAGGACCTCGGTCTTGTCGGCTTCGCCTGTCCTGCAAAATATGAATATGGCATGGCGCTTCGCGACTGCCTCTCCAAGATCGAGAAAGAAGGCTAGCACATGGGATTGCGCAACTTTTTCGACCGCGTCGAACCCCACTTTGAGAGGGGCGGAAAGTACGAGAAGTATTTCCCCCTCTATGAGATGGTCGAGAGCTTCCTGTACACCCCAAAGACGGTGACAACGGCAGCCCCGCACGCCCGGTCCTACATCGATATGAAACGCATCATGACTTACGTCGTGATGGCCACGATCCCGTGCATCCTGATGGGCATGTACAACATCGGGTTTCAGGTAAACACGGCGATTGAAACGCTAGGCGCCACTGGCTGGCGTGTTTGGATTTTGGAAACCACGGGCATCGGCTTTAATGCTGCAAACCCGATGGTCAATATCCTGCACGGTGCGCTCTACTTCCTGCCGATCTACATCACGACGCTCGTGGCTGGGGGCATTTTCGAGGTTATCTTTGCCACGATCCGCCGCCACGAAGTGAACGAAGGTTTCCTCGTAACCTCAATGCTTTACGCATTGATTATGCCACCCGATGCGCCCTTGTGGCAGGTGGCTTTGGGTATCATTTTTGGTGTTGTGATCGGTAAAGAAGTCTTTGGTGGAACAGGCAAAAACTTCCTCAACCCGGCGCTGACAGGTCGTGCGTTTCTGTACTTTGCGTACCCACAAGACATGTCCGGTGACACGATCTGGACGCCAGTTGACGGCTTTTCCGGTGCGACTAGCCTCGCGATTGCAGCCTCTGATGGGTATCAGGAAATCGTGGTGCGCGGCACGACTTGGATGGATAGCTTCTTGGGGTTTGTCCAAGGCTCCATCGGTGAGACGTCAACGCTTGCGTGCTTTATCGGCCTTGCGTTCCTCCTGACGACACGCATCGCAAATTGGCGCATGGTTGCCGGGTGTCTGGGGGGCATGATCGCCTTTTCGACGCTGCTGAACCTGATTGGCTCTGATACGAACCCAATGTTCGCGATGCCGTGGTACTGGCACCTTGTCGTTGGCGGTTACGCCTTTGGCCTTGTGTTCATGGTGACGGAGCCTGTGTCGGGTTCGCACACAAACATGGGGCGGTTCATCTATGGCGCGCTGATCGGCTTTATGGTTGTGATGATCCGGGTGATTAACCCTGCGTTCCCAGAGGGCATGATGCTCGCCATCCTGTTCGGAAACGTCTTTGCGCCGCTCATTGACCACTTTGTTGTTCAAGCCAACATCCGCCGGAGGGCCCGCCGCCATGTCTGATGCGACCCCGCAGCCAAAAGGCCCCCTCGGGCGCTTTCTAGCTCTGCCAACGGACTCGGTGCCCAAGACGGTCTTCGTCGCGGTGATGCTGTGCCTTGTGGCGTCGATGTTTGTTTCTGCTGCTGCCGTGGCCCTGCGGCCGCTGCAGGAAGTAAACAAACTGATCGATAAACAGGTGAACATCCTGCAAGTTGCCGGCATGTATGAACCCGGTGTCGATGTGGTCGAGGCGTTTGGCGTTTTTGAACCCCAAGTCCTTGAGATCGCCACTGGTACCTTTACCGATCAGTTCGACGCAGCCAGCTTTGATGACCGTGCAGCGGCCTCTGATCCGGCCTTGTCGGTCGCGCTGGACAATGACCCTGCGGGCATCGGCCGTCAGGCCAAGTTCGTGACGGTTTATCTTCTGCGCGATGACGCGGGTGGCATCGACAAGGTGATCATGCCGATCCATGGCTATGGCCTGTGGTCCACGCTCTATGGGTTCATCGCGCTCGAAGAAAACGGCAACGATATCTTTGGCCTGCAATTCTACCAGCATGGTGAAACACCGGGGCTCGGTGCCGAAATCGACAACCCCCGCTGGAAGGCCCTGTGGCCCGGTAAACGGGTGGCGGATGATAATGGTGAGCTGCAAATTCACGTCGCCAAAGCCCCCAACGCATCTGGCGCCGACTACCACATTGACGCGCTGGCAGGGGCCACGCTGACGTCTGTTGGCGTCAACAACCTTGTGCAGTTCTGGTTGGGTGAAACGGGCTACGCGAGCTTCCTCGCCAACCTGAAATCGGGAGATATCTCATGAGCCAGACCCGGAGACAGATGTTGATCGACCCGCTGGTCGACAACAACCCGATCACGCTACAGGTGCTGGGCATTTGCTCCGCGCTTGCGGTGACGTCCTCTTTGCAGGTGGCGTTCGTGATGTCGCTGGCCGTGACGTTTGTGACTGCATTCTCGTCGATGTTCATCTCGATGCTGCGCAACCATATTCCCGGCTCCATTCGGATCATCGTCCAAATGGTTATTATCGCCAGCCTCGTGATCCTCGTGGATCAGGTTCTCAAGGCCTACGCCTATGAGATTTCCAAGACGCTGTCGGTGTTTGTTGGCCTGATCATCACGAACTGTATCGTGATGGGCCGCGCAGAGGCCTTTGCGATGAAGAACCCTCCTGTGGCCAGCTTTATCGACGGTATTGGTAACGGGCTGGGCTACGGTCTGATCCTGATGCTTGTCGGTTTCTTCCGGGAGCTTTTCGGCGCCGGCAGCCTGTTTGGCATCACCATCTTCGAGACGGTCAACAACGGCGGCTGGTACGTGCCCAACGGCATGTTGCTGCTGCCCCCGTCTGCATTCTTTATCATTGGGTTGATCATCTGGGCGTTCCGCGCATGGAAACCTGCCCAAGTCGAAGAACGCGAATATAAAATTCAAACGGTGGAGTCGCACTGATGGAAGGGCTGCTTTCCCTCGCTGTAAAAGCGATTTTTGTTGAGAACCTCGCGCTCTCATTCTTCCTTGGTATGTGTACCTTCATCGCGGTGTCGAAAAAGATTTCGACCGCCATTGGCCTTGGTATTTCGGTCATGGTTGTGCAGGCGATTACGGTGCCGGCTAACAACCTGATCCTGACGTATCTGCTGGCTCCGGGCGCGCTTTCGTGGGCGGGGTTCTCGGATGTCGATCTGACATTCTTGGGCCTGATCTCTTACATTGGCGTGATTGCAGCGCTGGTGCAGATCCTCGAAATGGTTCTCGATAAGTACTTCCCACCGCTTTACAACGCGTTGGGCGTGTTCCTGCCACTGATCACGGTGAACTGTGCCATTCTAGGTGGGTCTTTGTTCATGGTGGAACGGGACTACAACTTTGCCGAGTCGGTCACCTACGGGCTGTCTTCCGGCTTTGGTTGGGCCCTTGCGATCACGGCCATGGCGGGCGTGCGCGAAAAACTGAAATACTCCGACATCCCAGACGGTCTTCAAGGTCTGGGCATCACGTTCATCACGGCCGGCCTGATGGCTATGGCCTTCATGTCGTTCAGCGGCGTGAAACTCTAAAGGAGAACGGGCATGGCAACTTTCGGATTAGGTATCATCCTCTTCACGTTGATTGTTCTGGCGCTTGTGTCGATCATCATCATGGCGCGGTCGCAGCTTGTCTCGACGGGTAACGTGAACATCACCATCAACGGTGAAAAGACCATTTCGGTTCCGGCGGGTGGCAAGCTGTTGCAAACGCTGGCGGAACAGAAATTGTTCGTACCCTCCGCCTGTGGCGGCGGGGGCACTTGTGCGCAGTGTCGCGTGCGCATCCACGAAGGCGGCGGCTCGATCCTGCCGACCGAAGAGGGACATATCACCAAGCGTGAAGCCGCTTGCGGGGATCGTTTGTCGTGCCAGGTCGCGGTCAAACAGGACATGGAGATCGAAGTCCCCGAAGAGGTCTTTGGTGTCAAAAAGTGGGAATGTACGGTCGAGTCGAACGAAAACGTTGCCACCTTCATCAAGGCGCTCGTGTTGCGCCTGCCTGAGGGTGAGGACGTAAATTTCCGCGCTGGCGGTTACATTCAGATCGAAGCCCCTGCACACCACGTCGACTACAAATCTTTCGACGTTGAAGAAGAGTACCGCGAAGACTGGGACAAGTTTAACTTGTGGCGGTTTGAATCGGATGTGGCTGAGCCGCTGGAGCGTGCCTACTCGATGGCGAATTACCCCGACGAAAAGGGCATGATCATGCTCAACGTGCGAGTGGCCACACCGCCCCCCGGCGCGGATGCGGTGCCTCCGGGCAAGATGTCGTCGTACATCTTTAACCTCAAGCCCGGCGACAAGGTGACTATTTCCGGCCCGTTCGGTGAGTTCTACGCACGCGAGACGCAAAAAGAGATGGTGTTCATCGGCGGTGGCGCGGGTATGGCCCCAATGCGGAGCCATATCTTTGACCAGCTCAAGCGTCTCAAGAACCGTGACCGCAAGATCTCATTCTGGTACGGCGCACGCTCCAAGCGTGAGATGTTCTTTGTCGAAGATTTCGACCAGTTAGCCGAAGAATTTGACAACTTTGAATGGCATGTCGCTTTGTCTGATGCGCTGCCCGACGATGATTGGGATGGTTACACGGGTTTCATTCACAACGTGTTGTTCGATGAATACCTCAAGAACCATCCAGCACCCGAGGACTGTGAGTTCTATATGTGTGGACCGCCGATCATGAACCAATCGGTCACAAATATGCTCATCGATTTGGGCGTGGACCGCGAAGACATCATGCTCGATGACTTTGGCGGGTAAGTAACACACCCCGGGTGGCGAAAGCTTCCCGGGGTTTTGTTTGTTCAGCGTGGCTTAAGATATTGTTTCCCTAAGGGCATCCGCTACAGTTTCGTCATGGATGCTGCTGCCCTTTCCCGTGATCTCATTGTTCCGACGTTCGTCGTTGTCACCCATGTGGGCGCTGACACTGGCGGTGAGGCATACACCATCTCCAATGAGGTCAGCGGCAAGCATTTCGGTGCAAACGCCTCCGCAGTAGCCTTTCTAGAGGCGCTCCGAGAGACAGGCTCCTACGCCCAAGCATGTGCCGGCACGGGCCTTCCAGATGTAGTGGCGCAAAAGACGCTTGCGCAGTTTATGCGCTACGGCGTGGTGGTGGCACAGGGTGTCACAAACCAAGACTTACCAAAGGCACATCAGCCACTAGAGGCACGTGCGATCATGCTCCGGTTTGACATGTTTGATGCCGCCGGTATTGCGGCACGTTTTGCTGGGATTGGTCGGTGGGCGTTTAGCGCCCTTGGGCTATCCGTTTGGATGCTCCTGGGGGGCTGGGCTATTGTCTCCGTGGCTTTGCGCCCAGACAAATTGGCCTACGCTGTGATGCAAGTACCCCAGATCAGCCTTCAGGGTTTGGTGTTGTTCGCGCTGTGTTTTGTTGCGCTAAAGATCGTGCATGAAATGGGCCACGCACTTGCCTACCAAGAGATGTGTCGCCGCGATGGTATTGCTTCTGGCCCCATTCGTATGGGGATTTCGATTTTTGCGATGACGCCGTTTCCCTATACCAACGTCACCGGCGCTTGGCGGCTTAAGGGGCGGGGGCCACGGGCGATTATCGGGGCGGGGGGGCTATATCTGGAATTTTTTGCGGTCTTTGCGGCCACGCTCTTTTGGGCGTTTACGGGTACGGGGCCGTTACAAGACGCGGTGTTCCAGGTCGCGATGTTCGCGGCCGTGTCGAGCCTGTTGTTCAACTTGAATCCGCTGATCAAGTTGGATGGGTATTACATAATGACCGACCTGTTGGGAGTACCCAATTTGGCAGGGCGTAGCACCCAGGCAGCGGTGCGTTGGCTGAGCTGGGCTTTGGGTGCAGATGTAGCGCGTCCGGATCGGCGCGCGCTTGGTTATTGGTTGCTCAGCTATCTGTACCGTTGGGTCATCTTCGCGGGTATCTTTTGGCTTTCATATCAGTTTGATCCCCGTCTCGGTGCGGTTGTGTTTGGCATTGTGATTGTGATGCTTATTGCTCGCCCACTTGCCCGTAGCCTGAAACAAGCGCGCGCAAATGGTGCCCGACTTGGCCGCGTTGTGGCGGGGGCTGGATGCATCGCTGCGGTCTGCGTTCTAAGCGTGATCCCGTTTCGGGACCGGGTCCTGTTGGACGGACAATTGTCCCTCTATGAAACGACCTTTGTCCAAGTGCCAGAAGCCGCTGCTTTGCGCCTAGATGCGGATGGTTTCCCAGTGTTGGAGAGCCTTGATCTGACGCATGCACAACGCGATCTTAACTTGCGCCGCCAGATCGTTGAGAGTGCAACGCGTGCTATCGCACGACGTCCCTCCGGGGCTGAGATTGCGCGGCTTCAAACTGATTTGGCCCAACTGGATGAGATACGCGGCAACCTTGATCGTCGGGCCGCAAGCCTACGTGTCGCGGCAGGTCCTGAGAGCGTCTGGACCCCTTTGGCTGCACGCGATTATGCGGGCGCATGGGTCCAGCCGGGGCAGGCGGCATTGGGGGCGATATCCAGCCCCGTGCCCGCGCATTTGGTTCTGTGGCTCGATCAGCGCGATTTTGAGGCGGGTCTTCTAAGCCGTACCGACACGGCCCCGCTTTTGGTGCGGCTGCAGCATGACCCCGACTGTCAATTTCAGGGTCAACTGATGCAAACAGAAACGCAATTGGTGCTGCGCGACGGGGCGGTAAAACTGCGCGCGATCCTAGATTGGCCCACACCGCAATGTCTGATGGACGCGCCTAGCGGGGCCGGAGTGATCGCGCGCAAATCCGCAGAACCAAAATCGCTGTTTCAGCGGATGAAAAACAGTATTGAACGCGCCCTTCAGGATCGCCTCCCGGTCGAAAGACTGTTAGAATAAGACTAATAAATTTATTAGGAGGAAGAGTATGGCCAGACGGCGCGCCGTGGATAAAACGCAAACCGTGGACGTAGCGGGGCGGTTGCCCTTCCTTTACACCTCCCTCGTTCCGATTACCTCTGAGCATCACAAGGACCTGCGGATCAAGACCGAACGGGAGTTTGGCGTCGCTGCCAATGCCAATGCGATACCCATCACCTGCGATGAGTTTGCACAGGTCGTCCGGCATTATCCTATCGTCTTCACGACGGGGGCCAAGCCGATGCCTATGGCGTTGGTCGGTCTGCGCAAAGGCGTGAATGATCAAATAGATGCGCAAGGAAAATGGGCGCCCGGTGCCTATGTTCCTGCATATCTGCGCCGCTATCCTTTTTTGTTAGTGAAGGAGGCCGAGGATGCACCACGGCAAATTCTTTGCGCGGACATGTCCTCAACTCTTTTCACCCAATCGGCCGAGGGTAGCACTGCGTTATTGAACGATGACGGCAGCCAGTCTGAGCATTTGACTGCCATCCTAGACTTTGCCACGCGCTACGAAACATCGGCGCAACGCACACGTCAGGTCATGGCAGAGGTTGCAAAATTGGACTTACTGCAAGCCACCACTGTGAACCTGTCTCGACAGGAAAAAACGGCACGCATCGAAGGCTTCCAAGTGATTTCCGAGGAAAAGGTGCGTGATCTGGACGACGTGACGCTGGCTGGGCTTGCGCGTCGGGGGCTCATGACGTTGTTTGCCGCGCATCACATGTCGATGGCGAATTTCTCGAATATGGGCGCCGTGGCATGACCCTTCGGGCGGCGTGCGCGGTGGCCCTGTTTGGGGCGTTCGCCCCGTTATCGGCAATCGCACAAGGTGTAACGGCTATCTTGGAGCCTGTCCAAAGCGTGGACATCCGCACGTCACTGGTGGGTATTCTGGAGCGCGTCGATGTGGCTGAAGGCGCGACTGTGGCACAGGGTGCGCCGCTTGCTCAGCTTCAAAGCAGAACCCAAAGCCAACGTGTTGCTTTGGCCCAAGTTGTCGCTGACGCAGATGGGCGCGAGTTGCGCGCGAAGACGCAAATGGAACAGGCACAGGCCTTGTTCGAGCGTGTCCAAGCAGCCCGTGCGCGCGGTGCGGCCCAGTCGTGGGAGGTTGAGCAAGCTCAGCAAGCCGTAGACCTCGCGAAAGCAGATCTACAAATCGCCCAAGAAGGCCAAATCCAAGCTCGCGCGCAACTTGCGCTAGAGCAGGCGATGCTAGCCGATTACACTTTGCGCGCGCCGTTCCCCGGGGTCGTGCTAGAGGTGCAGGCCGAGGCGGGTACTTATGTGGACGCGCAGGCTGTTGTTTTGAAGTTGGCGCAGCTCGATGCTCTTGAAGCCACCGCGTTTGTTCCGCTGGAATGGTTGGATCGGATGACTGTTGGTCAGAGCCTTGAGGCAGAAGTTGAAGGTGCGGCAATCCAAACAGCGGCTGTTCAGGTCACCACGATTGATCCGCGGATTGACCCCGCTAGCCGCACGGTGCGCATTCGCGTCGCGCTGGACAATGCAGATCGCGCCTTTCGGCCCGGTGCGACCTTGATCCTTCGGGCACCATGAACACTGTACCGCGCCCTCCGCAGGCCCAAGCCGCTGTGCCACAATCGTTGGCAGAGGCTCTGGCTGCGGTGTTTTCCACCTCGGCGCAGGGGTCTTTTTCGGCGCGTTTGGTTGGGTTCACGCAAGCCCTGATCCCGCAAACGCGGGCGTGGGTTATCAGTGTCGATGCCGAAGGGCAGGCCAATACACATCCCACCGGTGACGTGCCTGATGCGGGGATGACCCTCGCGCAGCAAGCGTTGTCATTAGACGCCGGTAGTGTCGTGGCTGAGAGCACATTTATAGCCGCGAAAATCGCGCTCGATACCGGGGAAGATGCGGCCTTGGTGATAGAATTACGCGGTGAGGGGCAATCCGCCCGTGCCTTGGCCCATGAACGTCTATGCCTTTTGGCGCGCTTGTCGGTCGCCACATATCGCCCCGAAACAGTGGACCTGTTGCAAAACATTCTGCGGATTTTTGCTGAGCTAGGCCAGAGTGCTGGGCCGCAGACATCTGATCTACAATCCCTCAGCGATATGATGGCTGTGTTTCTGGCAGCTGACTATGCGGCAGTGGCCCGATTTGATGGGAAAAAGGTGCATGATCTGCATATCTCGGGGCAGGCGCATATGGGCAAGGGCGCGCGTGTGGTCACGGAGTTGAAGGCCAGCATGGCCGAAACCGCCCGCCTGCGGCTATGTGATCAAACCCGTGCTTTTACCGCAGAACCGGGGCAGCCGGATGGTCTTGTTCTGCATGTCGCTGCACCTCGGCGAAACGCAAGCATGCTGCCGTTTTTGGCGGCCAGTGCAGGCAAACTCGCGCCCCATGCTGCGCGGCGCGGCGTGAACTGGCGCGTTTGGGGGCGTCGTGGTGCGATGATTGCGGCGGTCTGCGGCGCCGCATTCGTGCCCATCCCTGACAGTGTATCGCTTCCGGCGACGGTTGGGGCGGTGTCCCACCGAATTGTGACCAGCCCACTGGATGCGCCTTTGGCCAGTTTGGACGTGCGCGCCGGGGACCGTGTGATTGCTAGTGAAACGGTTCTGGGCCGCTTTGACACCCGCGCGCTTGACTTGGAATTGATTGCGGCGCAGGCCAGCTACAGCCGTGCCCTTTTGGACCGGGAGCGTGCGCGCGCAGGACGGCTGGCGGCAGATCTGCGTACCGCAGAACTGGAGGCTGAGCGTGTCCTCGCGGATATTGCCCTGTTGGAGGCGCGCAAAGAAACCGCCGTTTTGATCGCACCCATCTCTGGCTTGGTAATCGGCGATGGTCTGGGTGACATGACCGGCGCGTTGATGCGGCGGGGGGATCTGGTCCTAGAGATCGCCGATCCATCAGCGATAGAGTTGGACGTTTCCGTCCCGCAATCACAGGTGGCCAAGGTCGATTTGGGGCAGGCGGGTGTGTTCCGTCCTGATTTTGATCCCTCGTTGCGGTTCGACATTCAGGTGACGTCGATTTCTCCCGCAGCACCAAGCGGTCAGAGGGCCCCGCTGTTCCCGGCGCAAGCCAGCCTGTCGGATACGGCGGTCGATACGTTGCGCCCGGGCATGACCGGTGTCGTGGCGTTGGACCGGACGTGGCGTCCGATCTGGCAGGTCGTTGGGCGGGGGTTGCGCGACTGGGTCATGCTGCGACTTTGGGTTTAGGCGAACCTAAGCCCTTAGCGCGGGCTGCCGGGTGTTGCGGTTGCTTCGCTCAGAAACTCCTGATTGAAGCGATTAAGTCCATTGCCCAGCGGGTTGGCCGAAGCCTCATAGAGGCGTTGAATCGTCAGGCCTGCGATGTCTTCGAACACTTCATCCACCCGCAGCGTATCGGCATCGGCAAACGCGCCCTGCTGAAAGGTCGATGCGTAGAAGGTGCGGGCATTAAACATGCCGTGGTTTTGGGGCAGGGTCGAAGGCCGATCGGCTGACAGTGCGATCCCATAGCTCTCCGTCGAAAGTTCGGTGCCGACACGCGCAAACCGCGTCTCTCCCAAACTGGCCAGTTCTGTGGTTGGGCGCTGGTCCAACAATTCAACCGGCGCGTCGAACACGCGGCTGCCTTGTAGCGTGGCGAACATGCTGTCGTCATAGGGGCTTTCAAGTTCGGTCCGGGGGAAGATCGCGATCCAATGGCCGCCCGCATCCGCAAGGACATGACGCAGGCCGGTCTGCTCCCCTTGGGGGCCATATAGTCGGATAGTCACGTTCGAGCCGGGCTCGGCCGTGCCCGAATAAATCGGGTCAATCGCAAGCACCGGCAAGAACCATGCGTCATCAATCCCTAGATTGCCAAAGGGGTCGCTCGATTTGGTTGGGCTGGAGGCGGTTGTGCCGGTGAATGCAGCCGTATCGCTTGCGGTATAGCTGCGGGCTTCGGCATCGGTCGCGGTTGGCGTAGAGCCGCCCTCTACGCTTGCAACGTTCGTCACAGCATTGGACGCGTTCGTCTGAAAGCCGATGGATACATCGTACGTAATCGTCACACTTTCGCCCGGTGCCAATCGCGGGATCGAAATAGACAGCAGTGTTTCGCCCGAGGCCGAGCCTGATGTAACAGTCGCGAGGCTTGGGTCGCTGATTGTGATCCCGCCTGTGCTGGACAGTTGGAACGGCAGTGGGTCACTGATCACAGCGTTATAGATCGGCGCGGTTGCTGCGGCATCATTGGCCACCACCACTGTGTAGGTCACCGTGTCCCCAAGAAAGGGTGATGTGTTGCTGATCGTTTTTGAGACGTTGAGTTTGGGTTCGACGATCTCGACGTTTTCGGTGTCGGATTGTGGATTGAGTTGTGCCGCGCCTGTTGGTGTGATCAGCAGTTCTGCTGAGTTGGTCAAGAGTGTGCCGTTTGTGTTGGCGGTGATGTCTTGGACGACGGCGACGAGGGTCAGGGTGATCTGGTCCTGTGCGTCAATGGTGCCATCGCCAAGCGAGGTTGAGGCGCCCAGATCAAAGGTGGTGACTTGGCCGATGTTTACCGCTGTGCCGGGTGCGGCGAGGCTGATGTTTGAGCCGGGTGTGCCGATGGAGGCCGAGACAAAGCCCAGACCTGTCGGCAGCGTGTCGGTGACGATAATGCTATCAAGATCTGTCTCTGGCAGGGTCACGACCAATGCGTATGTTACCTGTTCTCCGATCGTTAAATCGGTCACGCTTGCATCGCCTTGCACCGTGCCCGTGTCTGGGTTGGACGTCGATACGACGGTTTTTTCCAGCCCCCGAATGGACAGAACGCTATCACTGTCCGTGACGGTTTCAGTCCGGCCGGTCGGGCTGTTGGCGTCACCATCGGGCACTGTGTCGTAGACGGCAGTGGCGGTGTTGGTCAGGGTTTGCAGATTGGGGACTGTCGCGGACAGTAGGGCGCTATAGCTGACCACCAACGTCTCACCGGGCTCAATCACGGGGACCATGACCGTAAAGCCGCTGCCGGTTTCGGCCACGCTTGGGGTGATGCTCGTGCCATCCAATACAAGGCTCACGCTGCCAGAGACCAGCGCAAGGTTGGCATCCGACAAGGTGTCGGTGATGGCCACGTCATAGGCCGGCCCATCACCGGTGTTGGTTAACGTCAGCGTGTAGGAAGCTGTTTCGCCACCATAAAGTGCGGCGGGTCCCACTTTGTCGATCGTTAGATTGGGGTCGACAATCTCAACCTGTGCAGTGGCTGTGACGGGGGTCAGCTGTCCGTTGGGACCCGTGGGCAAGATCGTGGCGCTGACGGTGTTGTCGGTGACGCGACCTGACTGGGCCGTGGGTACGTCGATGACCCGAGCAGAGACCTGTATCAGGATCTTGTCGTCGGCGCCGATGCTGCCGTCTGACGGATTGTTCACCGCGCCAAAGTCGATGGTAAAGGTTTGCCCGTTGGTCACTATTACAACGGGCGGGGAGTTCACCGCGGTCATACCTGCGCCGATGGACGTGACGTTCACCGACCCTGCGATCAACTCCAACTCTGGTCCCAGCACATCGCTCAACACCACCCTGTCGAGGGGGATTTCCGGTAAGGAGAGTTCATAGGCATAGGTCACGGTCTCTCCGACGTTCAGATCGACGAGGCCCGTGTTCCCAACGGCAGTGCCGGTCTGGCTGAAGTCTGTCGAGAGCACGGTTTTTGTGATGCTGGGACCTGTCGCGATCGAATGATCATCACTGTCCGTGGCGGTCCGGCCGGTGGTCGAACGCGGATCATTATCTGGCACGGTATCAGAGGTAATGGTGGCGGTGTTGTCAAAGCTGTGTGCGGCGGGGGCGGCGGCGTCGAGGCGGGCGGTATAGGTGACCTCAAGCGTCTGACCAGGCAATAGTTTGGCCACCAATGTCTCGAACCCGGTGGCCGTTTGGGTCACGCTCAGGGCCGAGGTGATATCTACGGAGTCAATCGTTGCCGCAAACGAGCCTGCATTATAGCTGAGGTGGGCATTGTCCAGAACGTCCGCCACAAGGATGTCAAAGGCGGG
Source organism: Thalassobacter sp. (assembly GCF_982993085.1). Classification (NCBI taxonomy): domain Bacteria; kingdom Pseudomonadati; phylum Pseudomonadota; class Alphaproteobacteria; order Rhodobacterales; family Roseobacteraceae; genus Thalassobacter; species Thalassobacter sp. The sequence continues at coordinate 24,524 of NZ_CEZFMW010000033.1, forward strand.
GCCGGTGCCCGAGTTGACCACAGTCACCGTATAGCTTGCATCGCTGCCTGGGTTGACTGCGGTGTTGCCGGTTTTGGTCACGCTCAAGACAGGGGTCACGATATCCACGGGCGCGGTGGCCGTGATCGGGTCCATCGCCGCTTGGCCTTGGGGTGTCAGTGTGAGGGTCGCGGTGTTGCTGAGGACTGCCCCATCTTGGTTGGTGGCCACGTCCTCGACCCGGGCGGTGATCAAGATGACCACCTGATCATCGGGGCCGATGCTGCCGTCTGATGGGTTGGTAAAGGCACCGAAGTCGAAGGTGATCTCCTGACCCGAGATGCTGCGCGATGGGGTGATCCCGGTTAGCCCGGTGGCACTGCTGTCGATCGAGGAGGACACAAAGCTGAGCCCGGTTGGCAGTGTGTCGACCACGACGGCCCCGTCGATGTCGATCTCTGGGAAGGTGACCGTCAGAGCATAGGTGACGGTCTCTCCGATGTTCAAATCGGTGACGCCCGCGGTGCCTGCACTGTTGCGCGTATCGGCAATGCTGCTGGTCACGGTTTCTTTGCTCAAGAGCGCGCGGGGGACAGTATCATGGGTGTCCGTGACGCGATCCTCGCGGCCTGTAGCAGAGGCCGGATCACCGTCAGGAACCGTATCAAAGTCAGCCGTCACGGTGTTTGACAGCAGATCGCCTTGGTCAAAGCCTGTGTCGACATCCGCCTCATAGCTGACCCGTAATACGTCGCTTGGCAAAAGTTCAGAGGTTGAGAAGCTGAAGCCGCCGGAGCTTTCGGTCACGGTGAGGGTCAATGGCGTGCCATTGAGTGTCGCGGTGACACTGCCAGAGACAAAGGTCAATTGGCTGTCGGCGACCGCATCGGCCACGAGGATATCAAAGGCGGGACCGGTCCCGGTATTCTCGATTTCAACCGTGTAGGTGACCCGGTCGCCGGGATCAGCCGTAAGCGGGCCTGACTTGTCGATAGAGAGAGTGGGCTCTACGATGTCGACGGCGCCACTGGCTGTGACTGTGTCGAGCACGACACCCTCAGCCGTCACGTCAAGGGCGGCGGTGTTTACAAGGCTTGCGCCCTCTGTCACGGCCGCGACGTCCTCTACCCGTGCGGTCAGAGTGACCTTCACCTGATCGCCTGCATCAATAGTGCCTGTGGCCGTGTTGCTCACGGTGCCAAAGTCAAAGGTGGTAACGGCGCCGGCATTGGTCACAACCACATCTGCCGCACCAGATATCTGTGCGCCCTCAGACACAAATGCCGCACTCACATAGCTTAGTCCGGTGGGCAATGTGTCGGTCAAAACAACACTGCCCATTGCCGCCTCAGGCAATACCAACGTTAGGGTAAAGGTCACCTCTTCGCCCACCACAAGGTCGAGGTCGGTGCTATCAAATGCTAAGCGGTCCGTTTGGCTCAAGCTCGATGCAGTGGCCTCTTTGTACAGGGTTGGTACTGTACCGACGTCATGATCATCGCTGTCAGTATAAGTGCGGCCCTCGGTTGAACTTGGCGTGCCGTCGGACACGGTGTCGTATTCCACCGAAGCGGTGTTAAAGAACTTGGTCGCCTCAGGCGCGCTGGACGAGAGGGTCGCATTATAGGTTACGGTCAGGGTCTCGCCCACTGCGATTGATCCAATGACAGCCCTAAAGCCATCGCCCACCACGCTCACGGCGGGAGAGATCGTCGTGCCCTCCAGATCAAAACTCGGCGCGCCCGACAAAGCCAGATGCGGATTGCTGAGCAAATCCTCCAACACAACATCATGCGCCGGACCCGTGCCGTCGTTCGTCACAGTCACCGTATAAGGAACCGTATCCCCCGCCTCAGCCACAATAGGACCCGTTTTTGAGACGTTGAGATCGGGCTCAACCACCAAGACGTCAGCCGCGGCCTGTGGGTCGATTTGCAGCGGAAGCCCGGTTGATGGGTGATCCACATCTAATCGGCCCGTGTTGCGCAGGTTGTCTCCTGCATCCACGCTGGGCAAGTCCTGCACTTGAGCCACAAGGTGGATGACAATGGTTTCATCCGTTGCAGCCGCGTCATCGGTTGCATCCACGGTTACTGTGCCAAAATCGAAGGTGACCGTGTCGGAGGTGAGCGTGACAAAGCTGGATGTGTCGGTGTCACCTGCGTTGATATTTGTGGTTGTCACATTCGTGCCGCTGCCGATGGATACGACGCTTGCTGAGACAGCGCTTAGCCCCGTGGGAAGCGTGTCGGTCAGGGTTAGGTCGGCGGTGCCTTCGGGTAGGGTGATTGTCAGAGCATAGGTGATCGTCTCGCCGATGGCGACGTTGTTGCCTGATGTGCTGCTGTCACCCGTGCTCAGAACTGTTTTCGTCAACTGCACATCCGGTGAAGTGACGGCCGCGGTGTCCGTGGGGACCATGTAACCCGAAAGGGTGGTGTCATAGACCCGGCCATTGTCGGCGTCGGTCTCATGCCCGTCGGGGTCGCTGTCAAAACGCGTCACTTCGGCGGTGTTGGTCACGGTAGTTGAGAATGTGAATGCTTCGATGATCTTGGCATCAAAAACGATCTCAATCGTGTAGCCGGCCTCTAGAACCGGAATACTGGCCCGCAAGCCGTCGCTGGTCGTCGGATAGACGAGAGCAGGGGCATCCGCGCCACTGGGGGTAACGTCCACGCCGTTGGGGTTCAGGATTTTTATCGTCCCGCTTTGAGCAGTGGGCAGGATGAGGGCCACATCATCAAGTGGATCATTCAGAAGAATGTCGTAGGCTGGGCCACCTCCGACGTTCTTGCTCAGGATCGTATAGGTCACGGTATCGCCGGCATCAGCCGTGCTGGGCGAGACGCTTTTGTCGATATCAAGTTCGGGCTCAACCACGTTTGCGGTGGCATCGTCGCTAAAGGTCTGTGGCTGTCCGGTGTTGGGATGTGTTAGAACATTGCCCGTGTTTGGGTCCACCAAGCTAAGACGCGCCTCATTCACGAGGGTCCCGCCGGCTTGGACTGCGGCGATGTCGGTGACCTGTGCCACCACGGTGATCAGGGCCGTGTCATTGGCCGCATTGTTATCGCCCAAATTGTCGATCGTCCCGAAATCAAAGACGAAGCCCCCGTCTGGCCCAAGGGTGATGAAGCTTGAGGTCGTGTCTGTATCGCCCTGAGCAAGGTTGTCGCTGCTGACAGTGGAATGGAACGTCGTCAATGCTGCCGAAATTGGCGTTAGCCCAGCGGGCAAAGCATCCACCAAGATGACGTCGGATGTACCTTCGGGGAAGACCACCTCAATCTCATAAGTCAGGGTTTCCGATATTCCGACATCGGACCCGCTGGTGAGGGGGTCATCGGACGCCACAAGTGTCTTGGTCACCTGTGGGTCGGGTGTGGGCAGTATATGCGTATCAGAGGGGCCGGTGTAGACGCGGCCATCATCGGGGTCGGTGGTGTCACCGGCGCGATCACTGTCGTAGCGGGTGACTGTGGCGGTGTTGTCGATGCTGCTGGCGAAAGCCACCCCATCGATAACGACCATTTCATAGGTAATCTCAACGGATTGACCAGGCATCAGCACAGGGATGATCGCCTGCAAACCACCCGAAGATGTCGGGAACACGTGGCTTGGGGCGTCTGCGCCCGTTGGTGTCACGTCCGTGTTGCCATCCATAATGCGGATGCTGGATGCGGGGGGCGAACTGAGGATCAGGTTGGGGTCGGTGATGCCGTCATCAATGATGATATCATAGGCCGGGGCACCCCCTGCGTTGGTCGAGGTGATCGTATAGACCACGGTGTCGCCTGCATCCGCCTCGGCCACATCAGTCGATTTCTCGATCTGCATATCCGGTTCAACGACCCAAATATGTGCGATGTTCCAGACCGATGTTTGCTCTGTGGTAAAGCGCGCTCTGTTCGTCAGCCTATCGCCCGCGTCATTGTCAGGCAGATCGTTCAGTTGGGCGACAACCCGCACTAGGATTTCATCATGCTCATCCACCACCATATCGGTGACGTTAATAAGGTCACCAAAATCGAAAGTGATTTGGGTACCAGAGACAGTGCCTGTCGCGCCGGCGCTTAGTGTCGAGCCCGAAATATTGGAACCGATCGAAATCAGCTCTGCCGAGACAAAATCAAGCGTGCCTGGTGACGTCGGTAAAAAATCATCAAGGGACGCGTCAGAGTTCGTGCCTTCGGGCAGGGTGATGACGATGTCGTAGCTGACGGTTTCGCCGATTGACAGGTTGCTGCGGTTTGTGTCGGGGTTGGAGGTGGCCGAGACGAATTTATTGATCATTGGCGACTTTGAGGTCACGCGTGCATCGTCCGAAATCGCGTAATCGCGCTCATCTGCGGCGTCATCGTCAGGCAAGCTGTCAAACGTCAGGCTTGCGGTATTGTCGATCACGGTGCCTGCTTCAATGGATGTGTTGACCACGGCTTGGTACGAAATCGTAAGCGTCTCGCCCACATCCAGCGCATCGGCGGTGATGTTAAGCGTCGTGTCCCCACTGGTATTGCCGGTCACGATGGTCGCGCCCGTGCCACCCGTTACCGTCACACTACCAACGACCAGATCTATGCTGGGGTCCAGCAGATCGGTCAGGATCAGATCATAGGCCGGGGCGTCATGAGCTTGGACCGGGTTGTCGACCTTGATGGTGTAGGTCACCGTTTCACCCGCGCGCACCCCATTGTTGGGCGCGGTTTTGTTGATGGTGAGTTGCGGCTCGATCAGTTCAACCCGGCTAGAGACATCTTTGCTAACGCCATCCGCCACAAATTTCGCTTTGTTGGTCAGCTGGTCGCTCGCCTCTGCGGTTTGCCCGCCCAGAGACTGAGCCTTAACTTCGAACGTAATCACATCGTCGGACAGGAAGTTGTTGCCCAGATTGACCAAGTTGCCGACATCAAAGCTGACGCTTTTGTTGTCGCCCGCCACGGTTCCGACGCTGCCTGCGTGTTTCGCGGGATGGTGGGCACAGATTTCATCTGATCGTGGGCAGTGA
>NZ_CEZFMW010000034.1:0-29370 GCF_982993085.1 Thalassobacter sp.
AAAACCAAAAAGGACCGTCAGTGTCCCGATGACGGCTGTGTCTAGCATCCAAGCCAACACGCGTTTCAACGTGACGCCCTCGTAAAAGCCGGGCTGAAGTTCGGGGTCGGGAAGGCCGGAGGTGTGCGTATCATAATGCATGGTGCGGATCATCTGCTGAAAACATGGATTGGAAGAGTATGCAGGCACGGGCCGCTTTTGTCAGCGGCTCCGTACCTTGGGTGGATTAGGCGTCTGCTGGTTCAGTCGCTTTTTCCGCGCTGGCCTTTTTGGCGGCATCCGCACGATCAGCCATAAAATCGTCGAACTCGGACTTATCTTTGGCTTCGCGCAACCGTTGGAGGAATTCCTCAAACGCAGCTTGCTCGTCCTCTAGGCGGCGCAACATATCGGCTTTGTAGGCGTCAAAGGCAGAGTTGCCAGAGGTCGTGAATGTGGCGCGCTCGTGGGCTGTGCGGCGGCAGGATTTTCCAGAAAACATGCGTTTGCTCCAAATCATATAGGCAAGAAGGGCGAGGCCGATGGGCCAGAAAAAGATGAACCCGAAGACCATCGTGGCGATCCAAGCGCCTTTGCCACGGGCATCAAGCCAGCTTTCGGCGCGCGCGAGCCAGCCGAGGGGGCGGCTGGCGGTGTTGGGAGTAGAGGCAAATGTGGTCATTGGGGCGGTCTCCTTGGGGCGTTAAAATTCAGATGTAAATGTGCTTCACATCATAGGAGATGGGGGATGTTAATCGCATTAACAAGGACGTGCCGCGAAAAAAGTGAATCTTTTTTACATTGTTCGCGATTAGATCGCGAGTTTTACACGAACTGTTCTAGTAATTCGCGCACAGCCACCTTGGCCCGCAGCTTCGCGCAGAGCAAAAAGATGCCACCGAATTTTCGTTGCAAGAACAACGCATCAATCGGCAAAGGGGGTGGTATAAACCCGGCGGCGGCCAATGCGCGGCCCTCATCCTGCATCTGCCGCGGCATCACAGGATCAGCCAGATCAAAGGGCGCATCGGTACGTAATGGGGCAAAGACGATATCCATCATACGCAGGATCTGTTCCCGATGTTCGGGCGCAGTTTCGGGTTGGTAAAACCCGATCTCTTGGCAGATCGCGTCCATGGCGGCGCGATCCGCATCAAGACCCGCACGCATGAGGGTGCGGTATTGCGCGATAATCTGGCTGCCAAGCCGGCGCGTGGCCCCAAAGTCGAGCAAGATGATCTGCCCAGTAGCGGGGTCGTAGCGGTAATTGGCAAAGTTGGGGTCGGTTTGCATGACTCCGAATTCGAACAACTCACGCAATAGCAGTTCAATGAGGGCATGGGCGATGGTGTTGCGCATCGGCTCGGGGGCTTGGGTCGCGGCCTCAATCGGATCCCCCTTGATAAATGACATCGCTAGAATGCCGGGGGTTGTCCAATCCTCGTGCAGGGTTGGCACAATGTAGCGATCATCACCGGCCAAAAGGGCGCCGAATTCGCGCAAGTATTCACCCTCTAGGGCATAGTCGGTTTCATCGTGCAGTTGTTTGCGGGCTTCCTCAAGGTAGGGGGCCAATTCAAATCCCTTAGGCAAAAGACCCGACATCCGCACAAGTGCGCCGACATTTGCCACATCACTGTCGATGCTTTGGGCAACGCCAGGGTATTGAACTTTGATCGCCATGTCGCGGCCATCGCGGGTGTGTGCACGGTGTACTTGTCCGATGGAGGCGGCCGCGATGGGACGGACGTCAAAGGTCGTAAATTGACCCAGCCATCCCTTGGGCCAATGCGCGGCGAGCACCTTTTTTAGCTGCGCGGGTGGCATGAAGTGCGCGTCATCCCGCAGCCGAGCAAAGATATCGGCCAGTTCCGGAGGCAGCACATCACCCGTATCCATCGACACCAATTGCCCGACCTTCATCGCCGCGCCGCGCATTTTGGCCAGCTGATCGGCCACGCGTGACATGTTGGCTGGGGTCATCAGCAGATCGCGAAACTGGGGGCGTTTGCCGCGACCCAACTCTGCCGCACCTCGTAGCGCCATGTTGCCAGCCACACCGGCAGTCATCGTGCTGAGCCGGGTTAGCCGCGATATCCGGCTGGAGGGCACGGGCAACGGGCGGCTATCAGATGGTGGTCGGGCCATGGTCTGTCCTTATAAGGCGAACCTCAAGGATAGGGCGTGTGACTGGGCGACAAGGGGTGGATCAAAACATTGCACAATCCGACCCCGGGGGCAGGGGATCAGCGCCCTCTGGCAAGGTGGGGGTGTAGTCGAAGCTGACCACGGTGGCCCCAGTGTCAAAGGCAATGAAGAGTTGCCCAGATCCGGGGCGGATCGCGATCCCCTCGGGGTCGGTGCCATATTCCAACAGCGGCGCGGTCGACAATAGCGTTCCCTGAGGGTCGAACTCGTAAAGGCTGTTTGTTCCCTCAAAATCATCCACAATCAGCAGATGGCCTGTGCGCGGGTCGCGCGCGATGCCTTGGGCTTCGCTTAGGGGCGGGTTGAGCGACATCGTATTGATCCGGCGCAGGATTTGGCCATCGGGGGCAAGCCAGCTTAGGTATTCTGGGTCGTCCTCAACGGTGATGATTGATCCATCAGCGTCAACCACCATGCCTTCGGTATCGGCCCAGTTGGATGAAATCGTGAAGGGGGGCGCGATGGCGACCCCATCCTTGGTGAGCCGCTGAAAATTACCGCGTCCGTCGGCCACGATCAGGTCAGACCCTTCAAGTGTGATGGCCTTGATCCGCCCCATGTCCGAGCGAATGCGCCGCAGTTCATACCCATCGAGAGTGGTCAGAACCGCCTCCGGACCTTCATTCGCGATCCACAGGCCGCAAAAATCGGGATCGTACTCAAGGCTTGCGGGACGGTTGAGCGTGAAAACACCGGTCTGGGTCAGTTCCAACGCCGCAGCAGAGGTGCCCCACAGGAGGGCGAATAGGATCATGAAGCGGGTCATCGTAGCCTCCTGTCAGGATGCTTTAACGATGGGGCAAAACGCACCGGGTTCAAGGTTGATGGCCGTGTCACCGGGCGCGTGGAGCCCTTTGGATTAACCCGCTACCGGTTGAAACGCGGCCGCGAACTTATCGCGCAACTGGTTTTTCTGAACCTTGCCCATCGTGTTTCGCGGCAGTTCGGCAACGACCTCAATGTGCCGCGGACGCTTGAAACCAGCAAGGTCGCGACGCGCGATGTCTTGGATGGCTGCGGTGTCAATTTTGGCCCCGTCCTCGGGCACCAACACGGCAATGACACTTTCGCCAAAGTCGGGATGCGGCGCGCCAATTACAGCGCTTTCTTTGACGTTGGGCAGAGCATCAAGGAACAGCTCGATCTCTTTGGGATAGATGTTGTAGCCGCCGGAAATGATCAGATCTTTGCCGCGCCCGACGATGTGGACATAGCCTTCGGCATCGATCAACGACAGATCACCGGTAATAAAGAACCCATCTTCGCGCAGCTCTTCGCGAGTCTTTTCAGGCATTTGCCAATAGCCTTTGAAAACATTGGGGCCACGCACCCATAGAACGCCGATTTCACCGGTGGGAAGCTCCGCGCCAGTTTCGGGATCGCAGACCTTTGCCTCTACGCCTGGTAAGGGGAAGCCCACAGTGCCAGCGCGTCGTGCACCGTCATAGGGGTTCGAGGTGTTCATCGAGGTTTCTGTCATGCCGTAACGTTCCAAAATGCGGTGGCCGGTGCGATCCTCAAACTGTGTGTGCGTATCGGCCAGCAACGGCGCCGAGCCAGAGATGAACAGACGCATGTGCGCGACCAAATCTTTGGAAAAGCGGGCCTCATCCAATAGGCGGGTATAGAATGTAGGCACGCCCATCATCGTCGTGGCTTCGGGCAGGCGGGCCAGCACGGTTTCGACGTCAAACTTGGGCAGGAAGATCATTGATCCTCCGGCCAACAGCATGACATTTGTCGCCACAAACAGCCCGTGGCTGTGGAATATTGGTAGCGCGTGCAACAGGACATCATCGTTGGTGAACCGCCACGCTTCCACCAAGGATTGAGCGTTTGACAGCAGGTTTTCGTGGGTCAGCATCGCACCTTTGGACCGACCTGTCGTACCGGAGGTGTATAGCAATGCGGCCAGATCATCTTTGTGCCGCGCTTCGGCGTCAAAGGTGTCGGCTTGGGCGGTGACCAAATCCGTCAGGGTCCCCCGGCCATCCGCGCCCAACGTTTTCAACTGTGCGCCGGCTTGCGTCGCTATTCCGCGTAAATCCGCCTCTTCGGCAGGGTCGCAGACGAATAGGGCCGCGCCGCTGTCACCGACGAAATAATCCAATTCGCGGGGCGTGTAGGCCGTGTTGAGCGGGAGAAACACTGCCCCCGATTTCACGCAAGCCGCATAGAGGGCAAGCGCTTCGCAAGATTTTATCACATGAACCGCCACCCGATCCCCCGGCGCAACGCCCAACGACACCAATGCGTTGGCGGTGCGATTGACCTCCTGCAAAAACTCCCCGTGGCTGACGGTTGTGCCATCGGCTAGGTGCAGGAAGGGGGTCGATTTGCCCTCATGCGGAGCGAAAAGCGCGTCGTACAGGGGATTGGTCATGAGGTCGTCTTTCTTGATTGAAGCACCGGTCTAGTCGTCCGCGGCTGCGTCCGCTTTATCTGCTTGGTTCAGATACCGGGTAAAGCCGGAGGTTGTGTGTTGTTCACCTGCGCGCCGGGCGCTGTCTGTGTCGCCTGCGATGATGGCGTCGCTGATGGCGCGGTGTTCTTCAAGTGAGCGGGCAATGTTAGTAGCGCTCGATAGGCCGCGGCGCCGGAACAGATGCATTTCCTTGATCATATTGTCGTACATCGCCTTGGCGCGGGGGTTGCCTGCGTTTTCAAGGATCAGATCGTGGAATTCGATGTTCAGCGGATAGTAGGCCTTGGGGTCGTTGTTATCGTTGGCCTTTTGCATCCGCTCAAGGTTTGTTTGCAGCTTGCGTGCAAGGTGGGGGGCATCATTGTCGGCGACCCTCCGGGCACAGGCGGAACAGGCCATGGCAAAGATCGCACCACGTAGATCGTAAAGATTGCGGATCTCATCTAAGGTGGTTTCATGCACAAACGCGCCACGGTTCGCGATCAGATCGATAAGCCCGGAATCCGCAAGGGAGCGTATCGCCTCTCGCACGGTGCCTCTGCTGACACCCATCGCGTTGGATAGCGAAAGTTCGTTCAGCTTGACGCCGGCCGCGAGTTCACCCTCAACGATCAGCCGTTCAATTTCACCACGGACCTCGCCAGCCAGTGTCGCGCGACCTTGTCCGATTGTATTTGTCGAAAGAGCCATGTGTTCGTTTCTCCCGCCTCTCAAAATTTGTCAACAATTAACATTTATATTGCTAATCGCTGATCGTTGTCATACAGCTTATTTCACAATTTGACCACGGGAGAACCAAGATGGCGCAACCCGCAGATCACGCGGACCACGGTGCGGCTCAGCCGACGGCAAGCGGCGAAAGCCCAGTTGCTAGCATGGCGTTGCGCGGCATCCGAGTTTTGGATTTGACCCGCGTTCGATCGGGGCCGACCTGCGTGCGGCAGTTCGCCGATTGGGGGGCGGATGTTATCAAAATCGAGACACCTGTTGATAGCGCCCAACTTGGCGGGCCGCGTTCAGGGCCGGATTTCCAAAACCTTCACCGCAACAAGCGGTCATTAACGATAAATCTCAAATCAAAAGAAGGGGTTGAGGCGTTTCGCAAGCTGGCCAAGACCGCTGACGTCATCGTTGAAAACTTCCGCCCGGGTGTGAAGAAGCGCCTTGGTATCGATTATGAGACGCTGTCTGCGGACAATCCGGGCCTGGTTTATGCGTCAATCTCTGGTTTTGGGCAGGATGGTCCATTGGCGGGGCGGCCGGGTTTTGATCAGATCGCGCAGGGCATGGGTGGGCTTATGTCCATCACTGGCCAGCCTGGCGAGGGGCCCATGCGCGTCGGCATCCCGATAGCCGATCTGTGCGCGGGTCTTTTTGCCGCACAGGGTGTTTTGATTGCGCTGATGGAGCGCGCGACATCTGGCAAAGGTCAGTGGGTGCAAACCTCTCTGCTACAGGCGCAGGTGTTTATGCTCGACTTCCAAGCCGCGCGTTTCTTGATGGACGGTGTGGTGCCCAAGCAGGCGGGCAACAATCACCCCACGTCGATCCCCACCGGGGTGTTCAAGACCAAAGACGGTCACATGAACCTCGCCGTAGCGGGGCAAGAGATTTGGAAGCGCTTTGCAATAGCGGTTAAGCGCGATGATTGGCTTGACGACGAACGGTTCGCTACCGCGCCCGCACGCTCTGACAATCGCGATGCTTTGGGTGAACAGATTGAGGATATCACTATTACCCGCACGACTGCGGAGTGGATCGAGGTCCTTAATGATGCCGGCGTCCCGGTGGGTGAGATTAACGACATCGGCCAAGTCTTTGATAACCCACAAGTGCATCATCTGGGACTAGCGCAACCTGTCACCAGCCAAGAGCGAGGTGAGACGCATCTTGTCGGCCAGCCCATTCTGATGAGCCGCACGCCGAGCCACATTGCATCGCCCCCGCCGCTTGCGGGCCAGCATTCGACCGATATCCTTAAGGAAATCGGGTATTCTGATGCGGAAATTACATCCATGAAAGCGCTTGGCGCGATCTGAACTCATACCAACGGACGAGACCATGACCGACAAAATCATCACCGAAAAATCGGGCGATATTGCCCGGATTATTTTCAACCAACCCGAAAAGCGGAACGCCGTTTCGCTCGAGATGTGGGAGGCTGTCGAGGCGGCTCTTGATGCGTTTGAGTTCGACCCAGACGTGCGTATCCTGATCCTGTCGGGTGCTGGTGGTAAGGCGTTCGTATCGGGAGCTGACATCTCAAAGTTTGAGAGCGAGCGCGCTAGCGAAGAGGGCGTTGCGCGCTACAACGCGACGACCAAGCGGGTATACGACAAGCTGGAAGCATTCCCCAAGCCCACAATCGCCCAAATCAATGGCTTTTGCATCGGTGGCGGCGTCGCGCTGTCGCTGAGCTGTGATATGCGCATTTGCGGTAAGGGCTCGCAGTTCGCTGTGCCTGCCGCCAAGTTGGGTCTTGGCTATGGATTTCCGGGCATTAACCGCCTTGTGAATGTGGTCGGTCCGTCCTTTGCCAAGGAAATCTTCTTTACCGCCCGCCGGTTCGACGCCGAAGAATCCCGTATCATGGGTTTGGTCAACCGCGTTGTCGAAGACGACGAGGTCGCCCAAGTGGCCGAGGAAACTGCCAAGATGATCGCCGCAAACGCGCCAATGACTGTGGCTTCTGTCAAGTTCATCGTAGGTGAGACGCTAAAAGACGAAAGCAAACGCGACGAAGACGAATGCGCCCGCCGGGTCAAAGCCTGTTTTGATAGCCAAGACTACGTGGAAGGACGCCGCGCCTTCCTTGAAAAGCGAAAACCTCAGTTCGTGGGGGCTTGATGGCGGGTGATCGTTCTGCCCGCGTAGACGAGGCAGTCGTTCGACAGCATATGGAAGAGGTCATCGAAAGCCATGAACAGGCATTCGAGACCTTTTTCTTTGCTCGGTTTCTGGGGCTGAAATTTGAATACCTACCGGCTGAAGCGCCGGATGCGAACAAAGAGGTCTGCCGCCTGACGTTTGAGGTTACGGATATGCTGCGTAATCCCCAAGGGTCGCTGCATGGCGGGGCCATGGCCTCGGCGATGGATATCTCAATGGGCCATTTGGTGAAAAAGATCGCAGGCGCGGGAGCCACGATCGAATTAAAGGTCCAATTCATGCGCCCCGTGATGGAAGGGCTGGTCACTTGTGAGGGACGGTTTACAAAGAAGGGGCGGTCCTTGTCCTTTATGGAAAGCCGTCTTATGGGGCCGGATGGGAAACTTGCGGCCTTGGCCACAGCAACATGGAAAATGCCGGGATGACTGAACAGCTTACGTCCGAAATCAACCCTCACCTTTTGTCCGAAATCAGGGGCCGTTTTGCCCATGTCGATAGCTGCCCCTTTGAGGGCGAGCGGGTGTTTTTTGAAAACGCCGGTGGCGCGCTGACATTGAATTCGGTCGTGGAAACATCGGCTAAGTTTGCTGCGATCCCGGACAATCAGGGCCGCGATAACCCGGCGGCTCATGCGCTTGTCGCGCTGATCAACAAATCCAAGGCCGACATGGCCGTCTTTTTCAATGCGCCCGAGGGGCAGTTTTTCGTGGGCGAAAGCGGCACGGAGCTGCTGTTCCGTCTGGTCCGCACGGCCTGTGTGGCCACTGGTGCGGGCCGTGTTCTGGGCACAACGCTGGAACACCCGGCCACTCGCAGTGCCGCGCGCCACTGGTGCGAAGTTGTTGGCAAAGATCATGTTCTGGTGGCGCACAATGATGCAACTGGCTCTGTCACGGCGGCGGAATACGCAGCCGAGGTGACGCCGGATACCCGCGTGGCCACAATCCTACACACCTCACCTGTGACAGGCATGGGCGTGGATGTGGCTGCAATCGCCGCTGCGATCCGCAAGGTTGCGCCTGAGTGTATCATCATCGTTGATGGTATTCAGCATGCGGCGCATGGGCGGCTGGATATCGCAAGCTACGACATCGATGGCTATGTTGTCTCGCCCTACAAAGTGTTTTCGCGTCATGGCTACGGTGTGGCGTGGGTATCGGACCGATTGAACGCGCTCAAGCACGAGCATCTGATCGACGCGCCCGGAGATCCGTGGGAATTCGGGACCCGCGACACAGGCGCCTATGTGACGTTCTCTGATGTGGTTGATTACTTTGATTGGCTTGGCGGAGAGGTGTCTGGCGCTAAGGACAAGCGCGCAAGGATCGTGGCCGCAGGGGCGGCTATCCACGCCTACGAAAAAGGCCTGACTGATGGAATGATCCACGGTGTTGGCAATCAAACCGGGCTGGCGGATATGCCGAGCGTCACGATCATTGGCGGCGTTGATAACCCGCAGCGTGAGGGGCTTGTGTCAATCACCGTTGATGGAATTGCGGCCCCCGACGTGGTAACGCAACTGCGCGAACGGGGTATCCGTACCCACACCCGCAAGGCCGATCACTACTCGGGCAACATCCTCGATCCCTTAGGGATGGAGGCCGCTGTGCGCGTGTCGATGTGCCACTACAACAGTGATGTTGAGGTGGCTCAGTTCCTTCAAGCGATGCGCGAAATCACGGACGCTGTGTCCTAAGCGTCTGTAAGCGCTGTTAAGCTGGCCAGTAGGTCTGGTGCGATTTCGATCCCTTCCTCACGCGCGGTCGCGAGTGAGGCAAGGGCGCGCGCGCCGGGCAGGCGAGGCAGGCTTGTCTCAGTACCAGTGGCTGCGCTGTCGCGAACCATTCCGCGTGCATCATTCAGCCGTGCGCCAAGTGCATCCGGCGCGATGAGCTTTGCTGCGTCAATCACAATAAACATATGCCCGACATTCGCAGTGGCACTTGTGTCGAGGTTTGCGTTGGGCACCTCAGACAGCATCGCGGCACCGGACAGTCCGCCCGCAAGCAGGTCTAGGCATAGCGCAAGGTTCGCGCCTTTGCCGCCGCCAATCGCTTGCATCAATCCCTTCATTGCGGCTGTCGCGTCAGTTGTCGGGTTACCCGTTGCATCAGTGGCCCAAGTGTCGGGGATCTGCGTGCCCTTGGCGGCCGCTTGACGGACCTTGGACCGCGCCGCGACAGACATAGCGATATCCAGAATGACATGCTGGCCGTTCGCATCGGGCAGGGCGATGCCTAGGGGCGTGTTGCCGATGACTGCTTGATTGCCGCCCTGAGGGGCGATCATCGGGGACGTGTTGGTGGTAAATATTGCGGCAAAACCGGCCTCAGCGGCGCAGAGCAGTTGCGGCGCTAAGGCGCCCAGATGGGTCGATGCATGGCAAAATGCGGCCCCCATGCCGACATCACGCGCGGCCTGCATCGCGGCGCGGGTGGCCCGGATGGCGACGGCGGCCCCCAGCCCGTTTTGGCCATCTACATGGCGCAAGGCGGGGGCAGGGGAACGGATGATCGGCAGGGCATAAGGGTTCGCACCACCATCGCGCAGGCGCGCGACATAAGCCGGCACGCGGGTCAGACCGTGGGTGTCGATGCCCATCATTTCCGCAAGGACCAGCATCTGGGCGGCATCATCCGCCATATCGGCCTGCATCTTGGCCGCCCTAAAGGCCCCTGCGGTCAGCGCCTGTGCGTCTCCTTCGGAGAGCTTTGGCACGGCGCTACCCCTCGGCCTCAGCTGCGGGATCGACCTTGGGCTTTCCGAACCGGTTCAACATCGGCAGCAGCACGATCAACGTCACGGTCACACCGATGATCCAAAGTGACGGCGTGCGCTCCACAAAGATGCCGAACGACCCGCGGGAAATGGTCATGGTTTGGCGCAAGGCCTCTTCTGCCAGTGGGCCTAGAACAAGCGCGAGAACCAATGCGGCAGGTGAAAAACCATAGAGCCGCATGAAAAAGCCGACGATGCCAGCTGCGAACATCAAGTATGTCTCTACGAAACTTGCATGGACGCTGAACGTGCCAAGCGCGCAGACCACGACGATGCAGGGGGCCAGCATCCGGTAGGGGACCTTGATGATCTGCACAAACAGCGGAATCGCAAAGATGGAAATCGCCAAGAGCGCCATATTCCCAAGATACATCGAGGCGATCAGCCCCCATGCGAATTCGGGGTTTTGTTCCATGAACAACGGGCCGGGGCGCAGACCCCACATGATGAACGCCGCCAACAAAACAGCCGTCGAGGCCGAGCCGGGGATGCCCAGTGTCAGGAGCGGGATCATCGCCCCGGAAGAGGCCGCGTTGTTGGCGGTTTCTGGCGCCACAAGGCCTGCCATCTCACCCTTGCCGAAGTTCTCTGAGTTCTTGGACAGGGAGCGTTCTGTCGAGTACGCCATAAGCGAGGCAATGGTTGCGCCCGCGCCGGGGATCACACCCACCACAAACCCAAGGACCGAGCCGCGCACCATGGTCATCCGGGTCGAAAGCCAGTCCTGAGCCGTGGGCCAAAAACGCTCTTCGTTGTCGTATTGTACGATCCCACCCGTGCCGGTTTTGTGCAGTCCGTTGTAAAAGGCGTAGAACAGCTCACCCAAGCCGAAAAGACCGATCGCAATTGGGATGAAATAGATGCCGCCGATCAACTCTGCGGATCCAAAAGTGTACCGGCCTTGGCCCGTTTCCAGATCGACGCCGACGGTGCCGAGGGCAAAGCCGATCAGGGCCGAGATCACGCCCAGCTTCCAATTGGAGCCGATCATTACCAGCAGGGTCAGCATCCCCATCACCGCCAAAAGGAAGTATTCAGGTGGGCCAAAGCTGCGGGAGACTTGGCTAAAGAGCGGTGCGAGGATCGTGATGAGGATCACGCCAACGGTCCCGCCAACGAACGATGCGGCGGCCTGCATCACAAGGGCAGGGCCCGCGCGGCCGTTTTTGGCCAATGGAAATCCGTCGAAGGTCGAGGCGACCGTAGCGCTTTCGCCCGGAGTGTTGAGCAGGATAGAGGTGATCGTGCCGCCGTACATCGCACCGTAGTAGATTGCGGCCAGCATCATGATCGCGCCAATCGGGTCCATTCCGAAGGTCACGGGCAGCAAGATTGCAAGCCCCGCCGAGGGACCAAATCCGGGAATGACACCAACAATCATGCCGACGATGGCACCGATCAGAAGGTAGAGAATGTTGATCGGAGAGATGGCAACCGACAGCCCCATCATCAGATCCGCAAAGATATCCATGGTTCTACTCCGGCAAAAGGGTGGCGAGCAGCCAGTCGAGGGTGAGGGTCATATCGGAAGCTCAAAAAGCGCCGGGGGCATGTTTGCGTTCAACACGCGGTCAAACAGCAGGTACACGCCGCTTGGTACAAGGGTCGCAACAAGAAGGTTCTTGACGGGTTGCGTACGGTTCAACAGCATCAACGTCGCGCCAAGGAAGATAACTGTCGACACAAAGCCGCCAAACAGTTTCAGAAGGACCGCGTAGCTACAGGCCAACGCCATCAGGATCACAACGTCTTTCCACTTGCTTGGGTCGGTGTGTTCACGCTCCGCTTTGCGCAGTTCCTCAATGAGGGTCCACAGCGTGAATACGATGGCGGCCGTTCCGATCAACCGCGGAAAGAAGCCCGGACCAGGCCGGCCCGTCCGCGTTAGAAAGTTCAGGTCGGCATAGGCCACATAAGAGTAAAAAATCGCCCCCGCGAGGAGAACGACAAAGAAGGCGACGCGCATGATCTTGATGTCCTGTTTGGTCTTGTCGTCGGCCCCGATCCATACGGAGCCGACGACGTAGTCACTAAAGCGGGCTTAGTCGATTGCGCCGACTTCGCGCAGAACGACCTCAAAGCCGTTCTTGGTGTTCACAAGGAACTGGCGGAAGTCTTCGCCATACAGAACCGTGGGTGTCAGCGTGTTGCTGGAGATATACTCACCCCACTCTGGTGTCTGTACGACCTCTTTCATGGTGTTGATCCACCATTCCTGCGCCTCAGCAGGGGCGTTGGGTGCCAAGATCAGGCCACGGGGCATCGACACGCCGATATCGAACCCGATGCTGCCCATTGTTGGTACACCTTCAAGTGCGGCAGGGGTCGTTTGGCCCGAGAACACTAGTGGCTTAAGATCACCAGACTCGATGAGGCCGAGGATTTCCCCGGGGTTGCCGACCATCGCATCAAGCGCATTGGACAACAGCGCGGTGGTCTGCTCGGACATGGAGTTGAACGACACGTAGTCGAATTCAAAGCCAGCTTTTTCTGCAAAAAGCGTCGGCACGATGAAGTCTACGTTGACAGAACCAGTGCCGCCGATGTTCACCGGGTTGGTTTTGGCGTTAGCGATGAATTCGTCGATCGTGTCGATTTCACTGTCGCCGTTGACGACCAGCACAAGGTCATCCGTCGCGAGCAGTGCAACAGGCGTAAAGCTTTCGGGTTGCCATGGGGTGTCAGCCTGAAGCGGTGTCGTTACAAAACTGCCCGATGTGGTCGAAATCCCGTAGGGGTTTCCGTCTTGGGCGAACAGATAGCCCCAGCCCACAGCACCCGAACCACCAGCACGGTTTTCGGCAGAAATCTCACCATCGTACAGATCGTACTTGTTAAGAATTTCGATGATGCTACGCGCCATGATGTCGTTGCCGCCTCCGGGGCCGAACGCGATTGTCCAGTCCAGTGTTTCATCGGCGGATGGGTAGCTTTGGGCGATCGCAGGCGTTGCGATGGCCAGTGGTGCCGCAATGGCCGCAGCACAAGCTGCGCCCAACATCCGGCGTCCAAGTGTTTTTGTAAGTTCCATGGATTTTCCTCCCTATATCCAAAAGAATGCGAATGATCCGGCTGTTTTTGCGCCTGTGATCATTTGGGTCTTGTCGTC
Source organism: Thalassobacter sp. (assembly GCF_982993085.1). Lineage (NCBI taxonomy): Bacteria > Pseudomonadati > Pseudomonadota > Alphaproteobacteria > Rhodobacterales > Roseobacteraceae > Thalassobacter > Thalassobacter sp. The sequence continues at coordinate 13,389 of NZ_CEZFMW010000034.1, forward strand.
AGGTTTGCTCGCCTCGCTCACCGCTGTAGGTGCCCAAGAGACGTTGCTTGCCGTTCAGGTGGTGCTGGCTGCCAGCACGACTTGCGGCTTTGATGTCACCACTCTCAATCGCGCGAACAATCGCGTCGTGTTCTTGGTTTGACACCTCTAGTGCCAATGGACCGCTCAACACCCGTAGGCGCATCAAGCGAACCTCTTTGCACAGCCCGAGATACAGATCAGCCACGCGGTTGCTGTTGGCCGCAGTTGCGATTTTGTCGTGGAATGCGAGGTTCTCAGTAAAATAGGCGCTCTCATCTTTGCGTGCGGCGGCCTCGGCCATCCGGCTGACGCTGGCGCGCAGCTCAGCAAGCGCCTTGTCGTCGGCGGTGGCGGCGACCCGCGCGCACAGATAGCCAAATACCATGGCCCGCAACTCATACAATTCCAGTGCATCTTCCAAGGTTAGCTTGCGTACAAACACGCCCTTGTTGGCAACGGTTGTGACCAACCCATCCTTTTCGAGCGAACGCGCAGCCTCCCGCACGGGGGCGCGGCTGACACCCCTCAACGCCGCAAGGGTTTGTTCATTCAATCGCTCACCAGCAGGTACTTCACCACCCAGAATCATACGTTCCAACTCATCCCGTACTTCAAGGACGAGTGGCTTTTGTCGCTTTAATTCGAGGTCGTTAACCATGGTGTCACCTTCATTTTGTATGCTCATGCAGCAATATTAAATGTCGATTGTCAACATTATTTCGTTGATTAACCTCCGAAGCCTCAGTACCCAAATGACAGGGTTAACGTAACGTCTGCTTTGCGGACTGCAACAGGAGGGCGCCTGCCTATGGATCGGACACTTATAGGAAAGACGGCGTTCGTTTCCGGCTCGGGTCAGAACATCGGACGGGGCGTTGCAGTGCGGCTTGCCGAGCTTGGGGCGAATGTCGTGGTCAATGGCTCTAGCGATGCGCAGGCCTGTGAGGAAACCGCCGATGCCATCCGCGCGCACGGCGTCGAAGCAATGGTTGCGATGGGTGATATGAGCCAAGCACAGGATGTGGCCCAGATTACCAAGGCGGCGCTGGCGCAGTTTGGCACCGTTGACATCCTAGTGAACAATGCCGCGCGCCGCCCGCACAAGCCGTTCCTTGAGATGTCGGATGATGATTGGCATGGGGTGGTTGATGTCGCGCTCACGGGCTCTTTTCGGACCGCACGGGCGTTTTTGCCCGGTATGGTCGACAAAGGGTGGGGCCGGATCATCAATTTTGCGGGGATGAAGGCGATCAAAGGTTATTTTGAGGGTGCACCGATTTCTGCGGCCAAACACGGGGTTTGGGGGCTGACCAAGGCGCTCTCGACTGAGTTCGCCTGCAAAGGGATTACGGCAAATGCTATCTCTCCGGGGCAGATCGCCAAAGACGGCGGGGACACGCAGGACCCCAAACGCGTGGCTAGTATTCCGGCGGGTTTCATGGGCACGTCCGAGGATATCGCAGCTGCGGTTGGCTATTTGGCTTCGCCCGAGGCGCGGTTTGTGACCGGCCAGATGATCGCCGTTAACGGTGGTGAGACGACCTAAAGGCATAGGGGCACATTCCGTTAGGGGGCACATGATGGGCAATATATCGGGCATTGCTGGAACGATTGCGCTGTCGGGCGCGGGCACATTGATCTTGCTGTGGCTTGGTGCCCCGTTGCCGTTTTTGTTTGGCCCCTTGGTTGCGTGTCTGCTGGCGGCGCTTGCGGGGGTGCCAGTGGCCAAGCCGGGCAAGATCGGGACGCTGATGCGCACCGTTCTTGGGGTGGCGATCGGGGCCTCCATCACGCCCGAACTGATTGAGCGCGCGCCGCAAATGGTGATCTCGCTCGCGATGGTCCCAATTTATGTGGTTGTGGTGGCATGTATTGGCGTTCCGTTTTTCCGGCGGGTCTATGGGTTGGATCGGCCCACGGCCTTCTTTGCCTCCATGCCGGGTGGGTTGCAGGAAATGACAGCCTTTGGCGAAGAATCCGGCGCCAATGTCCGAACGCTGACCCTGATCCACGCAACCCGGTTGTTGGTCATTGTGTTGGTGGCCCCGATCATCATGGTGGTCGGGTTTGGTGCAGACCTCGACAACCCGATCGGCGCGCCAGCGGCGACGCTGCCTTTGCATGAGTTGGTGATTATGGCGGCAGCCGCCATCATGGGTTGGAAGGTTGCGGCGCGGATCGGGATCTTTGGGGCCGCTATCATCGGGCCGATGGTCCTTGCGGCGGCCTTGTCGCTTGGCGATGTCATCCATTATCGCCCCCCATCCGAGGCGATCCTGGCCGCACAGTTCTTTATCGGGATGGGGCTTGGCGCGGGCTATGCAGGGGTGACCTTGGCTGAGTTGCGCAAAGACGCTTTTGCGGGGTTAATCTATGTGGTGATCGTAGCGGCAGTAGCCGCCGCCTTTGCCGAGGCCGTCATTCTGATGGGGCTTGCGCCAGCACTGGATGGCTTTTTGGCCTTTGCGCCGGCAGGTCAGGCCGAAATGGCGATTTTGGCCATCGTTGTGGGGGCGGACTTGGGCTTTGTGGTCTTGCATCATGTGATCCGGGTGTTCTTTATTCTGACATGCTCACCCATCGCGGCGCGTATGTTGGGTTTTTCTGACCCCAAGGTGGGGAACAAATAGCATGGGCGCGAAGTGGCATGTTGAGGCGTCTGTCCATTGCCCCACGGGTGGACCGAGCGATCCGGGGCCTTATTCCGGTGCGGACAGCTTTACCTTTGTACGGCTTAAGCTGCGCGACCCAGATGGCGTAGAGGGCACAGGTGTGACGGGGCGGTTTCTTGCGCCCGAGGTTGCCCATTTTCTCAATCGGGTGGTGCCAGAGGTCTTGAGCCGCGGATCGGATGACCCCGTGGCCGACATCGCCAAGCAGTACAATCCAAGGCGGATGGGCGGGGTGGTGATGGCCGGGCTATCCGCCTTGGACATCGCGCTGACGGATATTCGGGCCAAGTATTTGGGGCAAAGCGTCACCACGCTGCTGGGTGGCAAGCGGGACGCGGCCCCGGTGCATGTCACTTGCGGCTTTCCTGAGCTCGACACCAATGCGTTGGTCGAAAGTTGCGGGCGCGAGGTCGCAGCCGGTGCCCTCGGGGTTAAGGTTTTGATCGCGGCCAAAGGCAGAACAGTGGCCCAAGACCTAGCCCGGCTCAGCGCGGTCCGCGATGCCATAGGCCCTAAGGCTGAGTTAATTGCGGATGCCAATTGCCGTATGGATAACGAGACTGCTTTGGCGTTTGTGCGCGGCGCCTGTAATCTGAACCTCACGTGGTTGGAGGAGCCTGTGCAGGGCAATGACACCGCAAGCCTCGCTGCGCTGGCGGGGCAGGGCGTGCCCCTAGGCGCGGGCCAGATGGAGCAATGCATTGAGCGATTTGCGCTGTTGGCGGGGGCTGGCGTGAAGGTTCTGCAACCTAACGCGGTATTTATTGGTGGCTTTGGCGCGGCGATAGATGCGGCGCAATTGGGTGTAAATGTATCGCCAGCAGGGGGGTGGGACATTATCAACCTGCATTGGGTCTGCGGCGCGTTGACGTCGGGGGCCGTGGAATTGCACCGTGCGCAATCGCGGATCGTGCGGCTCTTGATGCCGGAGGGTATTCGCATGGTTGATGGTCAAATCCACGTGCCCGACAGGCCCGGCTTGGGCCTGTCACCGGATGAGGCAGGGCTGGCGGCGTGCCGGGTCGGATAAAGGCACGACGTTGGCGCGGCTAGGGGGTCTCAAGTCTTGCCCAAAACGTCGACTTAGCCCCATGCATCGTCTGCAAAGCGTCGCGGTAATCTGCGTGCGTTAGCACATCGCCGTAGTCGATAATCTCAAGGCTAAGCGCCTCACAATCGCGCAAATGGTTTATCGCGTGCCCGTATCGCGATGTGCGACCCTCAAAGAGGGCAAAGTCGATCATGGCACGCAAAAGCAGCGTTGCGGCAAGGGGGTGATGCGTGCGCAAGGCGTCCGCCGCAGCGTTCAAAAACTCATAATCCTCACCGTCAAGCTGATCTGCCCGTGTCGTCACCAGCTGAGCCGCAGTTAACAGGTCGGGCCACGTGAGGCAAAATTGCAAAGCCTGCGCGAGGTTTGGATAGGTCAAAACTTGAGCACGCGCCCGATCCTCGGCTTCTACGTCCTCAAAATCTGGCAGGGCCTTTAGGAATGCGCGCAGGTGGACAATGCTCAAACTGCGCTCAAAGCATGTCCAGCGGTGCGATTGCGCCTCACCGAGGCGGTCCAACGCGAGCAAAGTGTCGATATACGCGGTGTCCCATGCGTCTTGGCCAAAGGTACCACGGGACCGCTCCGCGCCTTGCAGAATTGCGAGCGCGTCAGCGGCGCGATCTTCCGACAGTTTTAACATAGCGACTTCGGCGGCCACGGATTTGCGCTGTAGGTCGTCGGGCGTGAACTCTGCGATGTAGGCAGTGGTGTCGCCACTGACCTCGGCAATCTCTTGCAGGCACTTGCGTATCAGCGCCTGTTGCCTTTCGGTTCGGTAATCTCGGTCACCTCTTAGGGTGCGCAAGAACTCAAAGGCCTCATGCTCGGGACCGGCAGCGGGACGGGGCGCATCGCGAAACTGCTGCACCTGGTGCTTGAGTGCCTCTAGCCCATCCGGGCCCAACGTTTCGGCCAAAAGGCCGATGATGTCGTTCCACTCGCCATGCGTGTTGTCCGATAGCACGGACCACACACGCTCAGCCAATGCCGCGCTGTCCATTTGGGTCCGGGGGCCGATGTTTTCAAAATGCTGTAGGGCGTCTTGAAACACCTCCTCGATATCGCCACGGCGATCATCCGCGCGAGCATAGATTGAGGGTGCGAGTTCCATGAATTGCCACAGCAGTTCAAACGCTGTGTTCGGATCATCTGGCGCGATCTTGTCGACGATCATAGCGATCTGTGTGTTTAAATCGGTCACAAGCGATTTACGCTTGCGCCAACTCACGTAGCTTTTGGATTTGCGCAACGAAACCAGCCGTTTGCGCACATCATGGGCCAATTCGGCAGCGCCAAGGTTATGGCTCAACTCCAGGCGCAGGCGTCGTTTGATATCGGCACTGCCGGTGCTCACTTCGATCAGAAGATCGGCAAGCCGGTCGGCGCCAAGGGCCGCAAGGTTGGAGGCGTTTAGGGTCTTTTTAGACATAGGAAACGATAGGCTTTCAGCGGGGGATTTGGAAAAAGACTTTTGCGGTTATTATTGGTTTCGCAGGTTTGCCAAATCGTCTTGTTCTAGGGTCAGGCGAACGCCCAAGGTGCCGCTGGCTTGATGGACCGGAAATTTACGCAGGTAAATGTCCACACCCTGAATATCGTTAAATGTGGCGCATAGCTGTGCGATCTGACTGATCAGCCATTCTTGGGTTTCGCGGTGCCCAGTCTTGGCGAGGGTTTGAATGGTGGCAGTCAATGGATCATAGTCAAAAACATGGTCCATCCCATCATGGGGGATCAAAACGAGTGTCGATGCAACCGATAGTGTCAGATCCAATAAGTGATGATCGGGCACGGGTTCATCGGGACCATAGGTCCCAATCTCTGTCGGCAGGATCATATCCCTCAGCTCGATTGTGCTGGTTGCTGTCATATCAGGTTGTGCTCCACACTGCCGCTCTTGCGGTGATCTGCAGATAGCGGCAATCAGGTGGCTGGCAACCTGCGGGCCTGTTCTTGGACGCATCCAATTCTACTTTCTGACGGCACCGTCGAACAAACCCCTGAAAGGAGGGTGAGCATGTCTGATCATTCCCACCTTCCGGAGCGGCTATACTTAGATTTTGACAGCTTCTTCGCCTCTGCAGAGCAGCACTTTAACCCAGACCTGCGGGGCAAACCCATTGGTGTGGTGGCGCTCGATTCCGCGCATACTGGGTGTATCGCCGTCAGTCGTGAGGCTAAGGCGCTCGGCTTAAAGACCAATATGCCTGCGCGTGAGGCACGCGCGGTGCTACCAGACATCACCTTTGTGGTGGCCCGGCCCGATGTCTACGTGCGCTTGCACAAACGGATTTTGGAAGTGATCGAAACGGTCGTGCCCATCCAACACGTCAGATCCATAGATGAGGTCGTTTGCGCGCTGTTGCCCAGCGAAGGGCGGCAGTGTTTGGTTTTGGCCAAACGGATCAAAGCGGCATTATCCCATGAATTCAGCCCCGTTCTGACATGCTCAATCGGCATGGCTCCAACGGAGTTGTTGGCGAAAATTGCGGCCGAGAGACATAAGCCCAATGGCACGCTTGTGTTGGATCCAACGATGTTGCCCGAACGACTTGCGGATCTGAGGCTCAGTAAACTGCCGGGCCTTGGGGATGGGATGATCGGGCGGTTGGCTGCCGCTGGTGTGCATGACTTTGACGGTTTGTGGGCCCTCGCACCGAAACAGGCCCGCGCCATTTGGGGCAACGTAGAGGGAGAGCGGTTCTGGCATGAGCTGCATGGCACCCACGCGCCCCGCGCGGCCACCCGCAAGCGGATGTTTGGGCATAGCCGTGTGTTGCCACGTGACTGGCGCACGCCGGACAAGGTTGAGGATTGCGCGCGTCAATTGCTGGCGGGGGCCGCACGCCGTTTGCGCCGCGCTGATCTGCGGGCGTCAAAGCTATCACTATCCATGCGCAGCCAGCGCCTGCGTTCGACCCGCAGTAAAAGCGCTGAGGCGCTTCGATGGAATTGGGAGGGCCAGTTCCAGCCATCACGCGACGATCGCAGTTTTGTCAGAACTTTGGCAAAGGGGCTGGCAGAGGCGCGGAGGCATCTGACCTTCACACCGCATTCTGTTTCGGTCGTTTTGCACGGGTTGGACGGTGATGCGGATATAACCGGCGATTTGTTTGATATGATGTCAAGTGACGCAGGCGATCGTGCCCGGTGGGAAGCGATCAGTGACACAATGGATCAGGTGCGAGCGCGTTTTGGTGGAAAGGCGCTGTCGCTTGGGGCGCATGACACGGTGCCAGGGGGATATGTGGGCGGCAAAATTGCCTTTGGCCGCATCCCGGAGGCCGCAGATTTTGAGGAAGCCACCGGCGAAGACGGGGATACGCTTTTTTGCACGTTTTAGGGTGCGAAGTTCGGCAGGTAATTCATCTTGTTCGCAGCGTGGGGACTGAGCCGTGGGTTTAAGCAGGCCGTAGCTTGCCGCGCCAAACCAAGGATTGGGTATTCAATGCGATCAAGTCGGCTTTTCCCGCGATGATATCGTCACACAGGGCAACGGCTTGCATGGCCTGCTCTTGTGTTAGGTGTCTGTACGCCGGGCGGGGCAAGTGGTCGTACCAAACACCGCCACAAACGGTGTCCAATACGATACGCTGAAAACAGTGATCGTTGCGTACAGGCCAGTGTTTATGGCTGGACGACGCCATATTCGGCATCGTTTCTTTGGTTAGTAGACTGTAGCGTGACACGAGGTCCGCAGTTCTTGGTCTGATGTCTGTCATTGTTACCCCTATTGTTACGTTGAGAGGTAGCGTGCCTCGGCTATCGGCAATCGCTTGATTGTCGCAGGTCGCAGGTCGCAGGTCTCGACGCTTGGCTGTTTGCGCCTACCTCAAGGCGCATGAAACAAAGTGATCCCCTTGTCTGTGGTCGAATGCCCATATCCACAATCGCGCAGGCGCCGCTACAAGGCGCAGGCTTGGCTCAACATTTGGCATCAGTCGATCTGTGTGCAGGTCGTCGCATGTCTTCCCCGAGCATCACGTCATGAAAACCAAAGACCTCATCGCTGATTTTGCGGCTCAGACTGAGATCGTTGATTTCTCGCCAACACGCGCCGCTGGGTTGGCGCGGTTGGCTGATTTTGCCGATCGGGCAGGGGATGTGTATGGCCGGTGTCGTAACTATGACCTTGGCGCTGCGCATCGGGCTAATGTATCCGCCCTTTCGCCATGGATCCGACATCGCTTGATCACTGAGCAGGAGGTTTTGAATACTGCTCTAAACGCTCATGGCTTCGAAAAGGCAGAGAGCTTTGTGCATGAGATCTTTTGGAGAACCTATTTTAAGGGTTGGTTAGAACAACAACCAACCGTGTGGCCAGCCTATCAGTCGGGCCTGCGTCGGCAGCTCAAAAGCGTCGAGAAAGACCGCCGTCTGGCTGGGCAGTATACCTCAGCTTGCGCTGGCGAAACTGGGATTGAGTGTTTCGATCATTGGGCGGATGAATTGGTGAACACCGGGTATCTGCACAACCACGCGCGTATGTGGTTTGCGTCGATCTGGATTTTCACCCTGAAGCTACCGTGGGAATTGGTCGCGGATTTCTTTTTGCGTCATTTGATGGATGGTGATCCGGCCTCAAACACACTGGCTTGGCGCTGGGTGGCCGGAATTCAAACCAAGGTTCGCCCATATATCGCGCGGGTCTCAAACATCTCAAAGTTCACTGATGGGCGATTCTGCCCGCTGCACCAACTGGTGACAAACGTAGAGCCCATTGATGATCCGGCAGATCATCTGCGTAAACCATTGCCCGAGGTCACTCAAGTGAGCGATATTCCCGCAGATTTTCTGCTGTTGGTCACAGAGGATGATATGCAAATCGCCGACGCGCTGCCGCATGCGCCACTTGCGACTATTGGGGCGCTGGCAACTGAGGGTAGATCGCCGCTCCCTATCGGAGAGGTCGCGTATCATTTTGCGACCAAAGCGATGCGCGACGCCTGCGGGGGGACCCCCATCCTAAGGCACAATGCATGGGCCGTTGGTATCATTGATGCGTGTGCCGCCCAAAACATCAAGACAGTCGTCACGGGGTACGCGACCGTCGGACCTGTTGCCACGGCGCTTAGCAACGCGCAGGCGGATTTAGATGCTGCGGGTATCCGGGTTATACTCGCCCGTCGTGACTTTGATACCGTGGCTTGGCCCCATGCAACCAAGGGCTTTTTCGCCATGAAAAAGAACGTGCCCAAGATTTTGACTTCCCTCGGGTTCGCTCTTTAGGCAGGCCACATCGTCACCATTTGCCAATGAGAATCTGCGCGTGTTGGCCAAAGTCGATGACTATTTGTACGTCGCACGCCTATCGCCAAAGTCGCGAACCCGTTTGCGCCATGCGCGGTAGCTGCCGGGTTTGAGGGTGTCGCGCATGAGCGCTTTGACCTGCTTTTCGGCCAGTCCATACTCTCGCTCAATATCGGCAAAGCTCACATGATCCGAGAGCGCCATTTCGATGATTTCACTACGGTGAGCGTCGGGAAGGGGATCAATCATTCTGTTAGCCTAGCTGCGGTATAGGTGGACGGCGGCGATCGCGATTTCGGCCCGCATTGCGCGGCCAATCGCAAGTATGCCGATGCGTCGAAGTCGGGCAGGGTCAAACTGCGCATCGGTTTTGTGAGGGATCATGTCAGCAAACGGCAGGTAAACCGTTTGCCACGTGCTAGGGGCGATGAACTCTGTTCGAAAGGATTGCCACGGGCGGCGCAAAGCATCTGTGCGCAGGCGGAAGTCATAAGATGCATCGTTGCCGCAAACCTTCAGGGCGAAACCGTCCCAAGCGCTTGCATCGTAGATGGTTCCGTCCGGGTTCAAGTCAGCGGCGATCTGGACAAACCCACCATTGTTCGCCAGTGAGACTTCCCCACACAGCACGGTCGCCTTGTGTCCTCGATAATCGTCAACCTCAAGGCCACCGGTTGATATACCGCCCATGACGGTATCGGCGACGTACTCCCACGCGGGGCTAAGCTGCTGTGTTTCGAAGTTTTTAAACATGCGGCTTAGGTAGCTCACGTTCGCCTGATGCAAAGCGCTCCACTGCTCTTATTCTGACAGCATGCTCGTTGATAGGAGTTCTTAGAGAGGGAAAATGGCGGAGACTGAGGGAGTTTCCGTCATTGCTTTTATTACTATTATTATTTTATTAATACAGATACTTGTAACTTTATAAACTGGGTACAATCTGGGTACAAGTAGTATATGAGCAAAACTCTTGAGCAAACTTGCCTTAGCAAGAATGGTGGTAATCAATATTATCTGCAGTTCCACATCAGGCCCTGGATGGGGCATTTGCCGTGGTTTCGGCGATACAGTGCACAATACCCAAGCCGAAAGAACGTCAAGGAGAGCCTGCGCACAGCCAGCCTGTATGATGCATTGGCACGTCTTCATGAACGACTGGCTGAAATGGGGCTGATTTGGAGCGACGAAAGTAAATCTCTTGAGCCATTGCCGCCCAAAGCAAATACCGTACTCAGTGAGGAGGGCGCTTACTATCAGGCTCTAGACGAGGTTTCGTCGCTTAGTGAACACCAAGTCGTTCCGCAAATGGACCCTGCGCATCCCGATGCTCCTGTACTACCAAGAGACATAGAACAAGAAATCTTTATGGAGGTGATGGAGTTCGGAGGCTCTGGATCAGATCAACCATCTGAGAGTGAACTTAGCGCTCAGCATAGTGCTCGTATGAAAGCCTACGATAGAGTCGAAAGCAAAGAGGATCAGAAGCGCTTTCCTGCGCCGCATCCATATGAGACCACTCTGCTATCTGCTGCTGCACTTCTCGTTAGTGAGTATAAGGCTGACCATAGGTCAAAGAAAGACACGGCAAAGATAACAACGGCGAGCAGGAAGTTCTTGACGTGGCTGGGGAAGGATGATCTGCCGCTTAGGGAAATTACGCCCAATCACGTAAAGAAGTACGTGAGATATGCCCGTGATGCGTACATTCCCAAGAATACGTTCTCTGCTGAGATCGGCAAGCTAAAGCAAATCTATGCAGTGGCAGTAGAGGAGGGGCGGTTGGTATCAGATAAGATCAGCCCCTTTTCGGGTGTGAGTCTTAAGGGCTTCAAGGTTGCTGTAACTAAGGCCAGTTATACTCCCGAACACGCAGAGACACTGGCTCAAGAGGCGGTCCTAAAGAAGCGCAAAGACATTCTGATCAATGTTGGGGTTAGCTATTACACAGGAATGCGCAGCAGTGAATTGTATGAGTGCACATTGGAAGAAGCAGATGGCATTCCCTATTTTCGTATAGAAGGGGCCAAGACGGCCAGTTCAAATCGGAATGTTCCGCTTCACTCTCATCTTCTAGAGTGGCTAAAAGAGGGAAAGAGCTTGCCGAGTATTGGCGCAAGGTTTGACTGGCGGTCGCCTACGAAGTCTGAGTTCAACAAGGCCTTTAATCGTTTCAGCGACACGTACCTTTTGAAGAAGCACGGTATCTTGGAAAAGGAGGGGAAGCTCAGCCATCATAGTTTTCGGCACGGGATGAGCACCAGATTGTTTGAAGCAGGTTATAGTGAGTTGGAAGTAGCCCATGTGGTCGGACACAGTGCTGGAACGGTAGGGCGAACAGAAGCGGCTAAGACGTATATCAAGAAGGCATCACTTTCAGGTCTACGAGATCGCATCAACGAGGTTCCAAGGATTGCACTCCCAGCAATCAAAGATGTGTCCTAGCGAAGTGGCGGGGATGCACATTGACGTAAACGCAAGGTATTCTGTTGAAGTCACACCACCCTGTAAGTATTTTCCCCCTTTGTCAGACACTTCGGGCATGTGGCTCTGCTGCGTATTTCGTGGGTTGTCGCTTCACCATCAACGACCAGCAGTAAGTTGGCCACTTCATGCACAACGGTGTGTTTGCACTTGGCGCATGTGATGCTGATCTTTTTGTGTGGGATGGCATTCAGTTTGGTAGTCAAAGGGTGGCCTTCTGGGGGTGAGGTGGTGATATAGCTGGATGAGATTATTAATAAGCTATTGATTTTAAGTATTAATATAGATTATGACTATAATGTACTACAGTGAGCCTCACTTATGGAGAGGAGGGCCACCAAGCCCGACGAACTCATGTGTAACGTCCTTTAAGCCTGACATCATCCAAGTCCTTACGCTCCATCTTTACTGCTGCTTCTGTTACAATCCTTGGGGCATTTAGCTGCTTCTGTACCCTCAAAGTGTAGTCTCTAATAGTGCTACGATAGCCCCTTACGGCAGTATCCATGTCTGACTGTTTTACTATGATGCAGTCATGAACCCCGTATGCCGCTACACCCTGTTTCTTTAGGCTCAAGAGCGTCTCTGTGAGGATGTTCGCCTCATGGTAGGATAAGAAGCCCAGAGCATTCATATAGTCCCCATCTAGTCTGTGGAGCGCAGGTATGACAGCAAGTGATGCCCTGCATATCAAGTTGTACTCTGCCAACCCCTCTTCGGTGTCATCAAACAGGTTGTATTCACTCTTTGCTGGACCCAATCTGTTAGCATTGCCTGTACCAATCATCTCAACAATGACCTGTTTGACCTTATCCCGTAGTAGCTTTGCATCACCCTCAATAGTTAAACGCTCTACCACAGCCGCATAGGCATCTAGCCACGTATCACCTGTGTTCATCTTGATCCCGACTAGGGCGCTAAACAGGGAAGGCTGGCTGGCATTCAAGTCGATTTCACACACAGCCTCATCATCAATAAGCAGGTCGAGGCGTTGCTTTTCTTTGTTCGGGATGGAAGTCCAGCCACCGTACCAGCGCCCCCCGCTCTTCATGTCACCGTTATGAAAGATACGTGTAGCCGATGCGTAGTGCTTTGCTGGCTGTGTCTTGGTGGCGGGTTGTGTCAGGGGGTGTTTGGCCCAGAAGGCGTTCATCTCTTTCACCGTGCGCTGGGCTACTGAGACATCACGGCCAAGCTCACTTTTGTAGACTTCTTTGTGGGGCAGGCGGGGTGTTGTCTCACTGTCTTGCTTGCGCTTGCGTCTAATATCGGGGTCTTCATGCTTATTCACCAACACATAGGGGCGCTGGGCGTCAATGAAGGCTGCACTCTGCAAGCGTGCGTCCCGAAGGAGCCGTGTGGCATTGATGCGATACTGCCCGATGTCTCGCTTCCTGCCTCGTTGCTGTATGCCCAGCACCTCCTGCGCCTCAGCGTTAGACATCTGTTTAAGGCCAGACGGTAGTTCATCGAAGAGCGTGAGGTACCCTGCATCTAGAAGTGCCTGCCGTACCGCTTTGATAGTCGTAGCACCCGCTGCGGGGTAGAGTGCAAAGCCATTTGTATCCTGACTTGTAGAACCGCCAGCCCAGTTCAGATCACCGCCAACACCAGCGATTTGAACGCTCGCCAAGAATGATGCCAGTACGGCTTCGTGCTTATCCCCTGTTTTGCCCTTTAAGGTCAGGCTCAGTTCAGCAGCAAGATCACCGACTATGGTTTGGGCTACATCGTTGTATGGCTGGTAGATCGGCTTGAATGTGATGGACATGTACAGGTTAATTCAGCCCTCTTTGGCTAAGCTGCTGGACCATTAACGCCAAATACTTCAAATACTTATGAATAGGGATTTTTCATGCGCATAGCATGTGCAGAGTTTTGACCTGCATCAGCCCAATTCAGATTAGGGTCAAATAAAACAGTCAGAGTGCCATCAGTACCGCATCACCAACTACAACTTTGACTTTTGTTCCATCACTCAAAGACCCAGTACCTGCACCGATGTAGTTGTCGACACCATCATGTGTACCTTGGAATGCAACTGTTCCAGTGGTCCCGTTTGAGCAGGCTACCTTAAATACCATAGTCATTTTATACTTGGTCCACAGAGTTTTTGTATTGCCACTTGTGGATAGGCCATCGCACGTCAGACTGCCGTCAGTTGCTGAGAAGTTGGCTTTCTTTGCATTCATCGCATCAACAACAGAGCCTAGCAGGATGGTTTCCTTGCCGTCTTTTTCTAGCTTCATTCCAAGATCAGGGGTCGCACACCCTGCCAATAAGCCGAAACAGGCAATTCCTGTGGCAACAGTCTTTCGCATCTAGATATCTCCGTAGATTATTATTAGAAATAAAGCATATGTCTTTCATCTATCTGTCAATAGCGTTCCTGGGATTATCGCTTCATATCAGCAATAATCCTATAAAGGCTTGTCTTGCTTATCTCCAAGTCTCTACAAATCTGAGACTTACTTAAACCCTTCCCCAATGCAAGCTTAACCATATCAGTCTTTGCACGTGCAGTAGGCTTACGTCCCTTGTACTTCCCCTCAGCCTTAGCCTTGGCGATGCCCTCTCGCTGCCTCTCAAGCATCATCTCTCTCTCGAACTGAGCTACAGAAGACATGACGTTCAAGATCAACTTCCCTGTTGAGCTAGACGTATCTACCCCCGTTCCACCCATGTCTAAGATCACGAGTGCTGCACCAGAGCTATTAACTCGCTCAATGATCTGACCAAGGTGCTGAACAGACCGTGCAAGTCGATCTAGCTTGGCTACGACAAGTTTATCATCAGTACGTAGCGCACACAGTGCTGCCTCAAGCTGATCACGCTCAGCTATAGATGACACCTGTTCTGTATAGACCTTCTCACAGCCGTACTCCTTGAGGTCACGCTGCTGGGCTTCTAGGCCAGCTAGTTGTTCAAGTGTAGACGTTCTAGCGTATCCAATCAGCATAGTATTTTCCCTTTAGAGTCTTAGATTATGGGGAAAATGGTACCAAAACGCTGGATAAGTAACCCTATTGGTGCGCTTTTGTACTATCACGCTAGGGCAGGGCCTATTGAGACGGAATGCAGGCAAAGAAAAAAGGTCAGACACCAAGTCCGGCCTTCAAGGTGTTGCAGGTGCTGTAAGCGAAGGCAGAGCTTTGAGGCTTGTACACTAAGTAGTATGATAGGGCTGTGAGTGACCAGATGCTGTATGTCTTACTGATCCTGCTGTATACTTGCGGTCTGACGTATGTGGGTAGTTGGACTTGAGTTTACATGGACATCAAAACAGGCTTAATCAGACTATGGGTCGTTATTAGCATTGCTTGGATAGCAGGCTCTGCTGCGGTTTTGAGAGTGGATTTAACCCTTGAAAAGGTCATGGGATGGAACATCCCTACAGCGGTCTCTAATCCAAGTTTGACCATTGAACAGTTGAAAGCATTGCAAAGCGGGATAACGAGATTAAACCTTGGAGCAGGTGATATTCTGATCACTGAACTTTACGTGATCTTCGTCCCTGTTATCGTTTCATTTATCCTCACTGTGGGTTTTCTTTGGGTCTGGGCTGGCTTCAAGAAAGAGCATTAACAACAGCAGATATGATTGGTGGGGTGGAGTGCTGCATGTAAGTGACCAAGGGGGGTATAGGATACCTGTAAACAGAGCCGCCCCCTTAACAGGTTTGAGAAACTGCCAAGCTAGAACTGAGGCGCAAATCACCCACGGAATGTAGGCAAAGGAAAATGGCCAGACACGAAGTCCAGCCCCAGAGATGTTACGAATGCGGAAAGTGAGGGCACTGCTTTGGATTCTAGCCCCTCGGGCCTGGGCCAGTGCCGCCCCATCCGTAGTACAAGCTCAGCCAAATCCACCCACCTGAGTTTTACAGGGGAGAGTTTACGTTGATCGTCCACAGACGCCTCTAGGGTAGTTCAGGTATGTTGGGTCATTCTGGGCTGAGTTGCGCCTGTGGACGTCGACCCTTAACCCTCACAGCCCCATTATGGCGCTCACGATGTCTCGCTCTTCCTGTGGCAGCTTGGAAAGCGAGCTGCTTGGCTGTTCAGCGGGTATATCTAGCTCTGACCAGCGCATAGATACGGACCCCCAATCTGTGTGATACGACAGGCTCCGCCATTTGGGGGCCTGCCACACCTGTACGATGAACTGAATGTCGTGCTTACAGCGAATAACACGGGCTTTACCGCAGTCTGATAGCCAAAGCATTGGATAATCGGTGCTGCTTTCAGGTGTGCTGCTCATGTGTCACCACCTTTCGTGCTGAACTTGGTGTAGTAATCGCTGAGGGACGTGCCTAGCTCGTCAGCAGGGTTATACGCACCACCAGACTGCACAAAGCGCTTCATGCCGCCTATCCCGCCTAGGTGAGCCACGGAACGCAGACCATCACGGTCATACCCTTTGGCTGCATCACCGAGTGCCTCAATGCTCTTTGCGTGTTTCGCGGGATGGTGGGCACAGATTTCATCTGATCGTGGGCAGTGAT